>RFFQ01000009.1 GCA_003697105.1 Gemmatimonadota bacterium
AGATCAATCTCCCGGTCACGATAAATCAGTTCATTTCCAAGCTTGCCCCGGCTGTCCTTATAGGTGAGTTCAATGGCAACAGAACCAATCCAGTTGACATCCACAACGGTTACAAAGCCATCCGGAAGGATGCCTTTTACAACTGCTCCACGTTTAAGTTCTTCAAGACGTGCCATTATGCTTCTCGCTTTGCCTGCATAGGTTACTCTTTTTGTGCCTTAGCACCATGCGCACCTCCGCCACGCACCCATTCATCCACCTCTTGCTTGCTGAATTTCCAAAGCCGACCGATTTTGTGACCCGGCATTTGCCTTTCACTTATCCACTTATAGACCGTATCCCGTTTGATCCCGAGATATGTCGCAATTTCATCCACGGAGAGCCATCGATCTTCCATCACTCGTCTCCACTCATTCCGAGCATCTCATAAGGTTGTCTCGCAACGGCTTCTTTCCATTCGGTTGATGATAGGTTTACCATGAACCAGACTCGGATTTATTGGCCTTTTGTCCAGGCAAACCTGAATAAACAAGAATAAAGTATATCAATCGAGGGTCTGATGTCAAGGAACATCTCCAAGTCAGCCCTAACGAATGTATATCTGTAATAATCTACGGTGCATAATAGAAGGGATTGCCCAACCGGACAAGCTTTGGACTTCGTCCGGAGAAAACAGAGAATCTGGGGGCAAACAGAGAATGAAAGGCGGGAAAGAGGGTGAATCAGGCGGGTGAAGAACGGGTCTGGAAAGATGTGAAACGGGCGCAACCCCTTTAAAACAAGGGGAAATAGAAAACCCGTCGTCCCGAAGAATGACCCCGGAGAGACGGGTTGGTCTTTTCTAAATGGTGGAGGCGGCGGGACTCGAACCCGCGTCCGGAAATATCGCAACTGGAACTTCTACATACATAGTACATGTTTTAGACTTAGCTGGTTAGTCGCCCATGCACAAGCTCCTAACACAGCGCATCTCGTAGATATTTAATCCCTGCCGCTCCGAGACCATTGGCAAGGACGAGTTCGTCTGGTCGGCGCTCCAGATACATCCGACGAACCGAGATGTAACGGAACGGAACTACGCCGCTAAGGCGAGTTCGTTGGTTGCGAAATTATAGTCCGCAGTTCTATTTTCCCAGCCGTTTTACGCGTCTGCCGGAACCACGCGGTATGCCATTCCAGTCTTGTCTATCCCCGTCGAAACCTGTCGCCCCCGTTTTCAAGACAGCATTTAAGTGCGCCTTAACATATATATTTCAGGTGATAATGTCAAGAGGAATACGAATTATCAGCTAGATATAATCCATTTTGAGTCCGCATTTCCACTTGACTTTTGCAGGGGTTTCGGGTAATCTACAATACCTTTTATATCCTCCAATTTGCATCCCTTTATAGGAGTCATACATTGTATAAAACTGATTTAAAATCTGTACGGATTCTGAGTGTGCTGGTAATTTTGGCATTGGTCGGTCTTATTATTGTAGAGACCTCACAGGTTAATGTCCCCAAACCCTGGCAAACGGAAAAGCGCCGTGCCAGCAAACAAATGTTGCGCTGTATGGAAACCATTAAAGAATATCGATTAAAAAAGGGCGTTTTACTTAGCGATCCGGATTTAGACCCGCGGATCGCCGCGTTATTGGGGCAAAATTACACCGTGATCACCACGGATCGCGGTTCGTGGTCGGCAAAAATATCGGCAATGAATCCCAATTTTGCCGCGGTTGTCGTCTCTATGTTCAAAGAAGCCGGATTACGTGAGGGCGATGTGGTCGCCGTCGGGTTTACCGGATCGATGCCGGGCATGAATATCGCCACGCTATGTGCCATCGATGCCCTGAAATTGAAGCCCATCATCATTACTTCCGTTGGTGCTTCTGAATGGGGCGCCAATGATCCTGATTTTACGTGGTTGGATATAGAAGCATTGCTTTATAACGAGGGGCTTATCCCTGCCCGAAGTATCGCCGCTTCTATTGGAGGCGGGAAAGACATTGGGCGCGGATTAAGTGACTTGGGTCAAGAAGCCATCCGTAATGCCATTGCCCGCAATCAGGTTGATCTGATTTATCACAAGAATCTGGAAGCAAATATCCGCCACCGCATGGCAATTTATGATAGTGTCGCCAAAGCAATGCAACGCCCCATCCGGGCGTATGTGAATGTCGGCGGCGGCGTGGCAAGCCTAGGCTCAACGATCAATAAAAAATTCATTCAGTCAGGGCTTTCCAAGTCGATGCCTCGACGAAATTTCCCTACCAAAGGTGCATTGATCCTGTTTGCCGAACGTAACATTCCCATTATTCACCTTCTGGAAATCGAGCGGCTGGCGCGCCAGTACGGCATTTATTCTGCTAGTGAAGAATATGTCCCCGCAGAATTGCTTGAAGTCGGCGTGGGCGATGTGTTTGAAGAACGGCGATACCATGTTGGAATCGCCGCGCTTGTTCTGGTAGTCTTGATCGGGATCATCAGTGTGCTGGTCTGGAAAGATTTCAAACGGCACCGCTTACCCTAATAATATCTTTTGTGTATAGTTTGAGGAATACCATGCGCCTGAAATTATTGATGTCAATATGTTTGGTGTTGGTGTGGGTTCTAACGGCATCTGCCCAACGGGTTTATGTCGCCATGAGTAATAGCAAACCTCACTATCAGGCGGCAGAAACCGGATTTTGGGAGGCGCTAAGCCAAGCCGGATTTCCAAAATCAGCTCTAACCACAAAAACATTTGATCTATCTATCGATAAAGGTCAATCAGCACTGGAACAAATTCAGGCAGAACCACCTGACGTAGTTTTAACATTGGGTACGGGGGCAACCAAGTTCATCCGGGCTAAAGCCCCCGATATTCCGGTGGTCTTTGCGATGGTGATCTTTCCAAAACGAAATGGGTTAATCCGTAGTTTGAAACGCCCCGGTAACAACATCACCGGGGTCACCCTAGATGTGGCGATTGAGGATCAATTCAAGGTCATGCTCCAGACCCAACCCAGCTTAAAACGGGTGGGTGTCATTTACAACCCGGAGGAAAATCGCCGTTTTATTACCCGCGCGGAAAAGGTCGCCGCGAATTATGGCTTAACGCTTGTCAAACAAGAGATTCACCAGAGTAACAAACTCTCGCAGGCATTTGAAGCCCTCGCCGGCCAGATCGATCTCCTATGGATGATTCCCGATACAACCGTTTTTCCTCGGGACGCCAATAAACTTGCCTTTGCCCGCGATTATCTCATTAAAAATGCAACCCTGAAACAGATTTCAACATACGGGCTGGCTGAAAATTTCGTTCGTAGCGGCGCCACGTTGTCGTTAATGGCGGATGTCACCGATGCCGGTAAACAAGCCGGTGAAATTGTCGCCCAACTCCTCAAAGGGAAACCAATCAGCCAGATTTCAGTACAATATCCCCGAACCGTCCGCTTATCGCTCAATTTACGAACGGCAACCGCTATCAATTTACATATTCCTGCAGATGTTATCCAGCAGGCAGAACTAAAGATCGACTGAGTCCATGGTCACCTTTCTGAAAAACATAAGTCTTCGCTGGAAATTCTTCTTGGGGTCGGGTTTGCTAGTCCTAATTTCCACGTTTTTGATGAATTTCATCGCGGTGCATTTGGTCAAAGCCCGTGCGGAACTGGAATTTAAGCGACGTACCCAAGCTCTGGCAGAGAACCTCAGTTACAACGCCAAATTCGGGGTGCTAATTCAGGATAAAACAGAACTTGAAAATTTGACATCAGGCTTTATTGATAATGCGGATTTTGCCTATGTGGCGATTTATAGCGCTCAGGGGGATACCCTCGCCCTGCGAATCAACCCGGCATTGCCCACCACCCGGTTGAGCCATTTGCTCCGGTGGGATCCGGCGTTGCTAGATGCGGAAACGTCGCGGAAACGAGCCTACGGCAATATGCGAGTATGGGAATGTACGCGATGGGTACAAGTGGAACATCAGAAATCCCTTCCGGAAGATGACCCCACCCTCCTCTATTACGAGGATGACCCCTATGAAGATTTTACCGCACCGAATACAACCGGTACTACCACTACCACCACTACCCAAATCGACCACTCGCAAGTAGAAGGTGTGGTGCGGTTAGCCCTTTCCATGCGCGCGCTGGAACGGGAAATTTTTAAAACACAACTGATTGGATTTCTATTTGCCATCCTATTTACCGCCATCGGTAATGGGTTTGCCTTTTTCTTTTCGGGGATCGTGGTGCGTCCTGTTTCGGAATTGACCCAAGCCACCCGGATCATCGCGGAAGGAAACTTAGAACACCGCATTGAAAAGACCAGCCAAGATGAAATCGGTCAATTGGCTCAAAATTTTAATGAAATGGCATTTTCCATTCGCGAAATTATCCGCCAATTGCGCATGATTGCCTCCCAATTAACCAGTGCATCCGCCCAAATTTTAGATACCGCCAATAATGGCGCCAGTATGGCAGCCCAACAGGCGGTTTCCATCTCCGAAACCAGTGCGACAATTCAAGAGCTTGCCAAAACAGCGGAGCAAATTTCCGGTACGGCAAACCAAGTGTTTGACCGGGCAAATGCCACCTCCAGTAGTGTGAGTGATGGCGCACAAGCAATGGAAATGGCAACCGGTACCATGCATGAAATCAAACAACATACGGAATCCACCCAGCAGACCGTTCTGGAATTGGGTGAATTATCTACCCGCATTGGTGGAATGAGCCAGATGATTGAAGAAATTGCGGATCGAACCAAACTGATCGCGTTTAATGCGGCAATTGAAGCTGCCGGTGCCGGGGAAGCCGGACGCCGGTTTAGTGTTGTCGCGAACGAAGTTCGTACTCTAGCCGCTCAAACCGCCTCGCTGACCAGCGACATTGAGGGGTTACTGGAAGAAATACAGGTTGCGGTCAAAAAGGCGGTGGAAGTCTCTGAAGCTAGTGTGGCAATGGTCGAAGAAGGAACAAACCGTTTGGAAGAAACCAGTAATGCCTTCAATCATATTCAAGAGATGATCTTACAAACCACCCGTTCTGCCCGGGAGATTTCCTTAGCCACCCGCCAGCAAGAAACCGCCAGCCATCAGGTGGTGGAAGGCATGTCGGAACTCGCCCAAACGTCCCAGACCGCGGCTAGCGGGAGCCAACAGACCATGAACGCCGCCGCGGAACTGAATCGCCTCGCAGAACAACTTAAGCACATTGTCGATCGTTTCAAAATCCATGATGAAGAGACGCAATTCTGACTTTGCCCCTGCCGTCTTCCGTTGCCGTAAATTCCGGCTTGATTTTTCCACGCATACCCACATTATGGGCATCCTTAATGTCACCCCGGATAGCTTTTCCGATGGAGGAAAATATCTCAACCCGGAGCGTGCGGTAGAACGGGCACTTGAGATGGTTCAAGCGGGTGCAGACATCATTGATGTGGGTGGAGAATCCTCGCGACCCGGTTCAGACCCGATTTCCGCCTCAGAGGAAGTGGACCGGGTACTACCGGTGATTGAGCAACTTGCTCCCCTTCTATCCTGCCCGATCTCTATTGACACATACAAAGTCCCTGTTGCCGAGGCGGCATTAACTGCCGGCGCTAGCATCATCAATGACATCAGTGGGGCGCAATTTGAACCCGCCATGGCAAATGTCGCAGCGCAATTTGATGCCGGCATGGTGTTGATGCACATCCGGGGGAATCCAAAAACCATGCAAAACGCCATTCGATACGAGCATCTGATCGAAGAGATTACCGGCTATCTCCAAAAGTGCATTGAGCATGTCCGCCGCGCCGGCGTGGGTGCGGATCAAATTTTGATCGACCCCGGCATTGGTTTTGGGAAAACGGTGGAACATAATTTACAAATTTTGCACCATCTGGATCAATTTCAAACATTACCCTACCCAATTTTAGTCGGTGCATCACGGAAGTCTTTTATTGGCAAGGTGTTAAAGGATTCCACTGCCTCGCGTCTGGAAGGGAGTTTGGTGGCGGCAATTCTGGCGGCAGAACGTGGTGCGGCAGTCGTGCGAGTACATGATGTCGCCGAAACCCGTCGGGCGCTGACCCTCGCAGATGCAATCTTCTGTGCGAAATCCGTAACCTGAGATTACTCACCCTTTAAACCGAACACGGTGGCATGATTCCAATCATCGGAAGTTGGCGCATCGGCATTTTGGACATTCTGGATATGCTGGTGGTCGGCTTTATTGTTTATCGCCTGCTGCTACTCATGCAAGGCACCCGTGCCAGCCAGATGGCATTAGGGTTACTGCTATTGATTTTTGCCTCGGTCCTCGCCCAGTTACTCCATTTGGGAGCGCTGGGCTGGATCGCCGAAACGGTGAAAACGGTGTGGGTGGTACTGTTTGTCATTGTTTTTCAACCGGAACTCCGGCGCGGGCTGATGGAATTGGGGCGAAACCCCATTTGGCACGGTTTTGTAAAGACCCGCCCCGAACGAATCTCCGATGAACTGGTGCGAGCCATCCAACGCATGGCGGAACGTAAAATCGGCTCTATTATTGCTATCGAGAGAGACGTCGGTCTCCGTAATTATGCGGAAACTGGTGTCTCCCTAGAAGCGAAAGTCAAGGCAGAATTGATCGGTGCAATTTTTACCGTCCCCTCACCATTGCATGATGGTGCCGTGATCATCCGGGGAAACCAAATCACGGCGGCACGGTGTATTTTGCCCCTTAGCCAACGTTCCGATATCGACGGCGCCTTGGGGACACGCCACCGCTCTGCCTTGGGGCTTTCCGAAGAAACCGATGCCATTGTCATTTTGACCTCGGAAGAAACCGGTGCAATCTCCGTCGCTCAGAATGGGCAGTTGCATTATCGCCTTACCATTGGTGATGTGGCAAAATACATTGAAGCCGCGTTGACATAATGTATCCCGTTAGACGCATTCCAATAAGGTACTCTTGTGAATTTAATGAACTCCATTTTGGATCAGGTCAATATTCAAACGGTTCTAAACGATTATGCTGAGATTCTCCAGATGCCGTTGGCGCTTCTCCGCCCTAACTGCAGCCTAATTGCGGTCGCGGAAACCATCCCGTTCACAGAAGATGTAACTACGTGCCATCCCTACTTACCTACCCCCGAATTCCTCATGTTTCAGGATGACCATGATCGGCTATGGACGGTAACACCACTGTCTGTCCACAATCACTCCGTAGAAGGATATTTGGTCAGCTATGAGATGCCACCGGAGAACAATCGGGCGCTATTAGAACGGGTCAACCGCCTGATGGGATATCATCTGGTGCAATTGCTCATTAAAGACCTTAAAATACATCAAAAAGAGCAAGAACTGACCCACCGTTACGAGGAACTTGAATTCCTTTATGAGGTGGGTGAGGTACTTAACAACATTTTTGATGTGCAGGAAGCCACCCAGCGCATTCTCTCCAAAGCGATGGAAGTCCTAAAAGTGGATAAAGGCTCCGTAATGCTCGTCGATAAACAGGGTGAGATGACGATTTTCGCCTCCAAGGGTATCCCAGCAGAGATCGCCCGAAAAACACGGGTGCGCCCCGGCGAAGGTATCTCTGGAAAAGTATTGGAAACCGGAGAACCGATGTTCTCCGAAAATATTGAACAAGAAGTGTACTACCAAAACAAAGCCTTCAAACAGTACCGCTCCGGTACATTTATGAGCCTGCCAATCTCGCTCCCGACCGCCGGTAACAAACGTAAGATTCTGGGTGTATTGAACTTAAATGATAAGATCAATGAAGAACCCTTCCACGCCAATGATCTGAAATTAGCCGGAATGATTGCCACTCAAGCGGCAATTTTCATTGAAAATGCACAAAATTATGAGAATATCCTCAATGAAAAGAAAAAGTTTGAAACGATCCTCACCGGCATGGGGGATGGCGTGATTGTTACCGATGAGAAATGCCAAGTGATCCTGATCAACAACATGGCTCGGAAATTATTGGAACTACCGAAATCCCAAGGGCTGGGTGACAATTTTTATGACATAATTGCCGCGTTTCAACTCTCGCTTCCGCTGGATTATCTCCGCAAAACCACCACCGAGACCCTCCATTACGAGGTCACAATTCGGGAACACCCCCTGCGCGTTTGTACGGCAACCATGACCCGCATCTATGATAAAGACCAACGGTTGGTAAATACAATTGTCCTATTGCATGATATTACCGTAGAAAAAACGCAAGAATTGATGAAAACAGAGTTTCTCTCTTTAATTTCGCACAAACTCCGCACACCTTTGGTCGGTTTAGTGGGCTATCCCCAATTTTTACTGGATGAAACATTGGGTAAACTAAATGACCAACAACGGCAAGCCATTGAAACTATCGGTAAACAAAGCCAATATTTGACCCGTTTAGTCGATCAACTCCTGCGCTTCACTGAACTGGAAAGCCAAAAATTGGAACTCCACATTGAGGCACAGCACCCATACTTGCTCCTCAAAGCCGCTATCGATGAAAATATGAAAACCGCGAAACAAAAACAGATCGACCTCCAGCTAGACGCTAAAAACCTTCCTCCATTTATCTATGTGGACGGAGAACGGGTGATCGAAATCCTAACTAATCTGATTAACAATGCGATCAAATTCAGCCCGGAAAATTCTGTTGTTCAGGTCAGTGCGGAAAAATTGAACGCCGAATGGTTGGAAATCCGTATAAAAGATAACGGAATCGGCATTGAAGCCGAGCATCTTGAACTCATTTTTGAGCGTTTCTATCAGGTGGAAGAATATTTTACCGGTCAGATTGAAGGAGTCGGTTTGGGACTTTCCGTTGTCAAACATCTGGTAGAAGCCCATCAAGGCAAAGTCTGGACAGAAAGTGTTTATGGAAAAGGGAGTACATTCTTTGTCCATTTGCCGATATCCCGATTGAAATCGCTTGCCAAATATGATTTTGACGAACTTGACTCCCAATATTAAGACGTTTCTGATATTTTTACAGGGTTTAAGCCGTTCTATTACCAAACTCGATTCACCGGATTTCCAGAACGGATAGCCCGGGATTCCCTCAAAAAAAACCAGCAGACCCCATATCAATCTTATTGTACGAGATAACATGATGACTACACTTCTTTATTTAGAGCACCAACAGCAACTGACAGGTATTGCCCGAATCACCCAGATGCGTACCAGCGATTCTCACGGGGAAATTGAACTCGATCAGACCCTGTTTTACCCGCGAGGCGGCGGGCAACCAGCAGATATAGGGCAAATCGAAACGGAGACCGGCACATTTAAGGTCAACGATGTACGGATGCAAGATGGAATTGTTATCCATGTGGGAAAGGTGATCCGTGGATCCATGAAAGTGGGGCAGGACGCCACGTTACACGTTGATGCTACGGTACGGGAGCATCATGCCCAATTACATACGGCGGGACATTTGCTGGATGTCGCCATGCTCCATACCGGCTTTGGATTCCCCCCCAATAAAGGGTATCACTACCCGGATAGCCCCTATGTGGAATATACCGGTATCATTCCCCCCGAAGACCGTCCCCGTGCCAAGACTGCCTTAGAAACAGAAATGGATCGATTACGGTCTGAAGGGTTTGAGGTGCAACATCGCATTGTCCAGGCTGAGGATGTGCCACAATTGTGTTATGCGGTGCCAAGCCAACTTCCGGCGGACAAACCGATTCGCATTGTGACGGTCTATGGCGATAAAGGGATTCCCTGCGGTGGTACTCATGTGGCGAATATCAACCAATTAAAACCCGTTCGGATAAAAAAAATCAAGGTGAAAAGCGGAAAAACCCGTATCACATATGTTCTCGAAGCGACATAAGCGAAAATATTTTTACGGGATTTATCCGATCCGGTACTCAAAATAAGATAGCAAGATACCGATAAGAATAAATTTGGGTTGGAGACAAAATAAACGGGGACGATAACCTTCCCCTTCCAGCCCGGTTTTTCATAATAAAACCGGCGAAGATGATAATATTGATCTTCGCCGGTTTTATGTTGGGGTTTTTGGTTACGATTTACTTTTTAGCGCGTAACTCTTCATCCATTGCTTTAATTTCGGCTAAATCCCGCTTCATTTCGCTCCAGCCGTACCATAGTGCATAGTCTGGGTTGTGATGAAAGGTACCTTGAAAGGTACGCATCCGGTGTTTCAGATGCATCTCAAACAGCGTGTGTTCAATCGGCGTGGGAGCATCATGAAAAGTAAGCAGATCGGGGAAGGCATAGGCATAACTTTCTGGCTTTTCCAGAATGCCATCTTGATAAAGTCCAGCAACAATCCGGATGGCTTCTGCCAATAACCGGTCTGCCTGACGGATCATTTGATCCCCTTTTTCCAACTCTGCTTTGGCAAAATTTTCTGAGTGGCATTGACTGCAGGCCTGGATCATCTTATTTCGCTCGGCATCAAATGCTTCCTGCGTTAAACGCGCGACATCGGCGGCTTTCACCACTTCAAGTCGCTCGGTGGGATTACCTTCGGGGTCTAATACTCCAAGCGCCTGTAAAATCGTAACTTGGTCGGCTTGCCACTGTTCATCTTCCGGTAGTGGGAGGCGCACCCCCAAAAATCCCCATGCCGTCCGAACTTCATGATTACCATCTTGCATATGGCAATCTTGGCAGGTCGGCGCCGCCACCTCTTCCGGCAACGTTCCATTTTGTTTTAATAGATACCGTACACCATGTTTGGAACTCGAATACATCTCCCATTGCGGATGATCAAACCCCATATGGCAGGTTTGGCAGGCTTGCGGTTGTTGGGCTTCTTTTTTAGAAAACGTGTGACGGGTATGGCACGCATCACAGGATGCCACCCCGAACCCGGCGCCATGTGCTTTCAACTCCGCAATTTCTTCTTCGGATTTCAAACCGATCTTATGGCAACCGCCACAACCTTTCATACCGTCTGCCAATTCCATCGGTAACCAGTGCGTTGTGGGCATCGCTTTCATCGCCGCCCAAGCAAGCGCGTGCTTCCCTTTTTTGTACTGCTCAACTTGGTCGCTATGACACATGTCACAGGTTTCTGGAGTGGGTATCTCGACTTTCGCCACATCATCTGCCGAAGTATGATTCCCACCGTGACAAATGTCACAGGTGATTCCATTCTCGCTATGCAGACTGTTCTGCCAATCCGTAACAATGCCGGGAGTTACCTCCTTATGGCATTCAATACAATCTTGACTAAACCCTGTTGCTACCCACAACAGGGTCATAATACACACAAAAAGTATCGAACGTAAACGCATAAAAATAACCCTCCTTACAGGTTGTGAATGATAGAAACGGTCTTTCAAAGACCTACACCGGAAGGAATAGGTCTGATACAGCAACGTTACCGGAAAATTGCAAGTAAGACACCGGCGCCTACAGCGGAACCGATCACACCAGCGACGTTAGGACCCATCGCGTGCATGATCAAAAAGTTATTTGGGTCTTCCTCCTGTCCAATGGTATGAACCACTCGCGCCGAATCCGGTACCGCAGAAACACCCGCCGCACCAATCAACGGATTGATTTTTTCTTTGGAGACCAAATTCATCAATTTGGCAAATAGAACCCCTGCCGCGGTTGCCACCATGAATGACAGCGCCCCCATAATGAAAATAACAATGGACTGGGGTTTAAGAAAGGTACTAGCTTGGGTGCTTGCCCCGACAGTTACACCTAATAGGATCGTCACAATATCAATAAATGGGTTGCGTGCGGTACGGGCAAGACGTTCGGTCACCCCGCTCTCTTTTAGTAAATTTCCGAAGAAGAGCATCCCCAACAAGGGGAGTGCCCCCGGCGCAATAAAGGTACACACTAATAACCCGACAATCGGAAAGAGAATTTTTTGAATCTTGGTTGCCGGAGGAGGAGGAGCCATGCGGATGAGCCGCTCTTCCCGGGTAGTGAGCAATTTCATGATAGGTGGCTGGATGACAGGTACCAACGCCATGTATGAATACGCGGAAATTGCAATCGCTCCCAATAAATCTGGGGCAAGTTGGGAGGAGAGGAAAATTGCGGTAGGTCCATCTGCGCCACCAATAATCCCGATAGAGGCGGCGGCACGCCGTAAACGTTCGTGCGCACCCAGCAAACCGGCGGGGTCATCCATCAGCCCGGTTCCCGGAAAGGTCGCGCCAACCCAAATTGCGGCAATAAAGGTTGCAAAAATACCGATTTGGGCGGCAGCACCGAGTAAAATCAACTTTGGTTTGGAAATCAAACAGGAAAAATCGGTCATTGCCCCGATTCCCATGAAAATCAACGGTGGATAAACCCCGTAGAGCACTCCAAAATACAAATACCGCAAAACACTACCATCTTCATAAATCCCGATACGCAAGCCTTCCGGGATGGGCACATTACCGATCAAAATACCAAAACCAATTGGCACCAGCAGGAGCGGCTCATAATCCTTTTTGATCGCGAGATAGATGAATACACATCCGACGACGATCATAATCAAGTTGCCCAGCTCGAAATTGGTAAACCCGGACATGCTAAGATATTGTCGAAATTCTTGCAAAATCGCGCTCCTTCCGTTTATTCAAACGTGATCAAAACTTGACCTTGTTGAACGGAATCTCCGTTTTTCACGTTGACATTCTTGATCTTACCCGAAACGGGGGAACTGATGTTGGTGTTCATTTTCATGGCTTCGATGACGACTAACGGGTCATTTTCTTTTACACTCGCACCCGCACTGACCTTCACTTCGACCACCGTTCCAGCAATCGGCGAGGTCAGTTCTTTTTTATTTCCTCCCGGCTGTGGAACCGGCGGTGACGCGGGAGCTGCCGCTGGGGGCACCCCGACATTGGACGAAACGGGCGAGGGCAACGGAGCCCCTGTGGTCTGTGGAAAACCATACGACGAACCGCCAAGTTCATCGTCTTCCAGAAGTTCCACTTCCACATCGTAAGTAGTGCCATTGACGGTCACACGTAACTTTTTCACGAGTTACACTCCTTAATTTTATAAGAATGATGGTGATAAATAATAGCGGATAGATTCAGATGATGTTCTGCTGAAATGTTTCAGACCCTTCAAGATTTTTAAATTAACACTTATGGCTGTTTTTCAATCCGATGAGACGCCATAACAGTTGCTCGACCTTGAATCGACCACGAGCTCGCCTCCGCAGGACCGCTACGATATCGAATTTTACGAATCCGTGCTTTGCCGTAGGCGGCTAACACCGCCGCGGAAATTGCGGCAACAACTTCTGGTGAAACACCGTGAACGGAATCAGACACTACAGAGGCATCTCCGGTTTGGGGCGATTTAGAACGCGTCAATAACGTATCAACCCGGTCAAATAGGCTCAAAATCCACGCAATAACGATCAATGCCCCAAATACAATGCTGATGCCAATCGCTGAAATTTTGACACCGTAAAGAATATCTTCCATAACATGCTATCCTTGTGACTGTAACCCCAAATCAAAACCGGGATGTTTTTAGAATGAATACATCCCGCAACATACTACACTCACCAACTCCCGAACTCCCAAACTCCCAAACTCACTAAACTCACTAAACTCAATTTATAATGGGATCAATCCGTGTTTTTTGTGTGGACGGAGTTCTCGTTTTGTTCGCAGCGACTCCAACGCCAAGCTAAGGTAGCGCCGGGTATCTTTAGGTTCAATAATATCATCGATCAGGTTTCGAGCCGCGCCGACGTACGGGTTCGCAAATTCCGTTTTATATTTTTCGATAAACTCTTGAGTTGCCGCCTGTTTATCTTCAGCCGCGTTGATCTCCTTGCGATACACAATGCCAACGGCGCCTTCGGCGCCCATCACCGCAATTTCACCGGTGGGCCAAGCACAAACCCGGTCACATCCTAGGTCTTTACCACACATTGCCAAATACGCACCTCCGTACGCTTTCCGCAAAATTACGGAAATTTTCGGTACGGTCGCCGCCGAATAGGCAAAGAGCATTTTGGCGCCGTGCCGGATAATTCCGCCGTACTCTTGTTGAATGCCGGGCATAAAACCGGGTACATCCACAAACGTGACCAACGGAATATTAAAAGCATTACAAAAGCGCACAAAACGGGAAATTTTATCCGAACTATCAATGTCCAGAACACCCGCTTTGACCATCGGTTGGTTACCGACGATACCCACAGTACGCCCATTCAAGCGAGCAAAACCGACAATGGCGTTTGCGGCAAAATGGTCTTGAACTTCTAGGAAATCACCATTATCGATCACCCGCCGGATCACCTCCCGCATATCATAGGGTTCGCGGGGATTATCTGGGATGATCTGATTTAATGCTAAATCCTCTACAATGGTAAGCTCTCCATCACCGAAATCGGGAGGGTCTTCCATATTATTCGAAGGGAGGAAACTCAGCAATTTTTTGCAGATTTGAGCCGCGTGTTCATCATTTTCTGCCACAAAATGAACAACGCCACTATAGGTCATTTGGGCATATACCCCGCCTAACTCTTCAGCGGAAATATCTTCCCCCGTGACCTGTTTAATGACCGAAGGTCCCGTGATAAACAACTTTCCGGTATTTTTGACCATGATAATAAAGTCCGTCAGGGCAGGCGAGTAAGCGGCACCTCCGGCACAGGGACCGGCAATGATGGAAATCTGGGGCACAACCCCCGACAACAAAACGTTGCGATAAAATATTTTCCCATAACCACTGAGCGAATCGATTCCTTCTTGGATGCGAGCACCGCCGCTGTCGTTCACAAAGATGAAAGGTGCGCCGCATTTCAGGGACATGTCCATCATTTGACAAATCTTATCCGCATGCATTTCACCAACGGAGCCCCCAGAGACGGTAAAATCCTGCGATGCTACAAATACTTGCCGCCCGTCTATCGTCCCGCCAACCGTGACCACACCATCTCCGGGCAACTCCTTACCTGCCATCCCAAATGCGGTACCGCGATGCTTTGAAAATAGGAACATCTCTTGTGTGGTTTCTGGGTCGAGTAGCAATGCCACCCGTTCCCGGGCAGTGAGCTTCCCAGCGGCATGTTGTTTTTCAATCCGCTTTTCACCTCCACCCTTCCACAAACGTGCTTTTTCTTCTCGTAACCGCCTGATTTTATCATTCGTTTTATCCATAATCGATACGCCTTATAATAAAACATGAGCCGATCCGACCTAAAAAGTCGACTAATTTATCGGACATAACTTAGCACACTCACCCCCAGATTTCAATGATTTTTTCGCCTAAAATAGATAAAAACCTCTAAAAAGTGATAAAAACAACCTGCTTTTACCCAAACTCCGGTAAGATTTGATCCTTGACAAAAAAAGCAAAAACAGCATATCCTTATAAACAAAGGGGGAGATAGAAGAAATTGTTTATCCAACACAAAACGGGAGGTTTGGTCATGTGCCACAAATCAACGGTTTACGAAATTGAAGTTACTGAAGGGTGTTTACCGTTGGATTTATCATGTCCCAACGGTTGTTCCTTGATGGACCCAGAGCTAACCATCCACGACCAACCTGCCATCCGGTTGAAATTTGAATTTGAAGGACACACCGGCGAATTATATCTGGATGCCATTTACGGGCGTTATCATAGCATCGTGGATACATCTATCCCCCCACAAGCTACCGTTACATTTTACTGCCCAACCTGTAATGCGGTGCTTAACCATGAGACCGCCCGTTGTGACAGTTGTGAAGCGCCACTATTTACCATGTATCTACCCGATGGGGCGATACATTATGTTTGCACCCGCTATGGCTGCCATCATTCATATATTGTCTCCATTGATGGCGAAATTGAATATCATTTTATCAAAAAAGAAGATACAGACCCTACAGCGGCGTGATGCCTATTGACGATTCCGTGTGTATCATATATTTTCAAAAGCCAAATTTAACCCCAATTGGATACCCTAAAACCTGATTGCACCCGAGTACTATACCGGAATGCCACACCCATTGAGCCAAACACCAACCCCGCCATTACCCATCCGCCAACGTATGGAAGAGTGGATGGTCCGCATTTTAGACCGGCGCTATCCGGGTTGGGATCAAACCGAAGAATCCGCCCAACATTTTGAACAGATTGCCCTCGAAACACTGCTGACCGCCCCCTACCAACTCGTGAGCACCAAATATTACGGTGTCGCGGAACAGCCGAATTATCCGATCTTGCCAACCCCCTTGCGGGTCGGTGCCTCTGCCTCATGGCGGGGACGAGGTGTGACGGTCGCCCTGATCGACAGCGGTTTTTATCCCCATTATGACCTGACGCGTCCCCACAACCGGATTGTGAAATTCGTGGATGTCACGGACGAAGCGCTCAGCGAGGCGGATTTTTACCGGCGCCAACCTCGTGCGTTGAGCTGGCACGGTACCATGACGGCGTGTGTGTTGGGGGGAAATGGTTACCAATCATACGGATTCTATCGCGGGATTGCTTCAGAAGTTCACTTTGTGCTGATTAAAGTAATGACCCGGAAATATGGGCTAACTTTAGACCATCTGGTCAAAGCTCTTCAATGGGTACGGGATCATCACCGCGAATACAACATTCGGATACTAAATATTTCAGTCGGAGGTGAACGTCAATCCCCAAACATATCCTATCGAGCGAGCCGGACGGCAGAACTGGCAGAGCAACTTGTCGATCAAGGTCTGGTGGTCGTCAGCGCTATTGGTAACAATACGGCATCCACGCTGTTCCCGCCCGGCACGTCACCATCGGTGCTGGCAGTGGGTGGTTATCACGATCAGAATTCCATCGATCCGGAAGATCGGACCATGTATCATTCCTCCTACGGCTGGACTGTGGACGGATTGCCTAAACCGGAAGTGGTTACACTGGGAAATTGGGTCGCCGCCCCCTTTGTGCCCCGTACTCCGCAAGCCAGAGAAGCCGCTCAGATCACCAAATTGCTGAACACCTCCGATTATGAGTTGGAATTACGCTTTGAAAAAAATCTGAAATACATCAATTTACCTAAAGAGTACCTGAAAGCTCCAACGTCCATCAAGCGGCAAGCTTTACGCCAACGCATGTATCACCCAACGTTGAAGGTGATCCATCCCAACTATTTTCATGCGGAAGGTACTTCGGTTTCCGCACCAATTGTCTGCGGAGTGATCGCCCAGATACTCGAAATGGATACAACATTGCAACCGTATGAGATTCGTGAAATTTTGATTAAAACGGCGGATGCGATGGACCGTTCCATTCCCCAACTCCGGCAAGGTTTTGGGATGATCAATCCTCAACGGGCACTGCAGGAAGTCGAACGGCGCAAAAGCGGTAAACGACCTACGTCACCCCATGTACAAGCACCGCAACGGAAAATTACGTTTTATCTCCGAGCGCCACAGGCGCACTCCGTCGCGGTTGCCGGTGACTTCAATGGTTGGAATCACCACCGCGATATGATGAAAAAGCAGAAAAAAACAGGCATCTGGCAGTTGGATTACCCCATTTTACCCGACAATATTTATCATTATAAATTTGTGATCGATGGTAAAACATGGACGCATGACCCCGAAAACCACAGCCGGGACGTTGACCCCTACAACGGGTTTATCAGCCGGCTCCATGTTTCATCATTACTGAATACTAAATTTTTACCAAAATCCTGTACGAAAAAATGAGAAAATCGATTTATCTAATTGGGATATGCCTATTGGCTGGGCTAGCCAGTATGGCTTACGCAGCGGATCCGGTGACGGCAACGGTCGAAGTCAGCCAAACGAAAATGACTATTGGGGATCAGATTACGTTTACCCTAACAGTTCATCATGACCCGCAAGTGCCCCTCGGCCGAATTGACCCCACCCCCCAGCTAGTCGATAGCGCCGGATTTGAAATCATTGACCAAACCGTACCGGCGAACCCCGAAGAAATCCCCCAAATCTGGCGGTTTATCATCACCAGTTTTGAAACCGGCAACCGGCACATCCCACCCATTCCGATCCCGTACCAATTAGATGACGGCTCTACAAAAATCCTAAAAACAAATTCGATAGATGTGTTGGTGTCCAGTGTGATTGCAAAAGGAGATTCCGCAACAGAAATCCGCCCGATCAAGCCTGTGATCGATATGCCCGTGAATTATCTACCCTATCTGTTAGGATTACTCGGGCTGATTATCGCAGGGGTGGCGGCGTTTCTGCTCTGGAAAAAATATCACAAACCCAAACCCGCACCGGAAATGCCGAAATGGGTAAAACCTCAAGAGCCCCCCCATATCTGGGCGATTAAGGAACTCGAACGCATTGAGGCACTTCATCTACCGGAACGCGGGGAGTTTAAAGTGTATTACACGCAGGTCTCGGAGTGTATCCGGCGTTACATCGAATTACGCTTTGCTGTGGACGCCCTCGAACGTACCACGTGGGAACTCGCGCAGGATTTTCAAGGCATCGATTTAAATGAAACCCACAAAAAAGAGATTATCCAGTTCTTGGAAATCTGTGATTTGATCAAATTTGCCAAAGCGACCCCCAATTTGGAAGATACCCGTTCCGCAATGGAGACCGCAAAATCAATTATTACGGCGACGAAGCCGAGTAACACAGAAAAAGAATCTATTAACGCGACATCATCTGAAGCCCATTAGAAATCATGTTTCACTTTGCCAACCCGAAATTTCTATTTCTATTCATTCTGTTAATTCCCTTGCTGGTGCTCTACATCCGCAAAGAGCGCCAGAAACAGGGCAGTATCCAATTTTCCAGCCTGAAATTATTAGAGGGAATCGAAATACCCCTAACCGTACAACTGCGCCATCTTGTCCTGTTCTTGCGCTTCATGGTGATCAGTTTGGTGATTTTAGCCCTCGCTCGCCCGCAATCCGGTGTATCAAACGAGGATGTGACCACGGAAGGGATCGATATTGTAATGGTGCTCGATATTTCCGGCAGTATGCAGGCGTTGGATTTTAAACCCAAAGATCGGCTCCATGTGGCAAAGGAAGCCGGTAAGGAATTCATCGAAAAACGCAAAAATGACCGCTTGGGGCTTGTTGTTTTCGCTGGTGAAGCCTTTACCCAGTGCCCCTTAACCATCGACCATGCGGTCCTGATCGAGCTGATGGATGAAGTCCAAATTGGTATGATCGAAGATGGCACCGCAATTGGTACAGCAATCGCAACAGCGGTCAATCGACTCCGTGAATCCACTGCCAAAAGCAAAGTAATTATCCTTTTGACGGACGGCGACAATAACGCGGGTAAAATCGACCCCCTTACCGCCGCGGAAATCGCTAAAACGCTTGAGATTAAAATTTACACGATTGGTGTCGGTAAAGGCGGGAAAGTCCCTTTTCCGGCGCGAGATATGTTCGGGCGTGAAACCATCGATTATGTCGAAATTCCCATCAATGAAGCGTTGTTGCAGGACATCGCCGCCAAAACGGGAGGAGAATTCTTCCGTGCCACTGATAAACAACAACTGGAAGCCATTTACCAGAAAATTGATGAATTGGAAAAAACCAAAATTGAAACCCATACCTACGTGCGCTACAGCGAGATGGTACACTGGTTTTTGCTCCCCGCTATTTTCCTGCTGGTGCTGGAAATCCTGCTGGCGAACACCCTTTTCCGCAAAATTCCCTAATCGCTGGAGACGATCTTAATCATGCCCTTTCGTTCTTTATGTGCAGTTACCTTTTTGATCCTGTTGGCAGGTTGCGCCCGCACGCCAACCATCAAAATGACACCCTATCAATCGCAAATACTGACAGACGTTCCACAAAATCCGGAGATTTCCGTCGGTTTGGTCCCGGCAGCAACCCGATTGGCGGTAAGTCCTTCTCAGGCGTTGCGAATTGTGGATGAACAAACCGGGGAGCAGATCGTCACTTCCTCCGCCGAAACATGGATTTTTGAACACGTTCTACCGGCTGGGGCGCAAGGTGCCCGGGAGGTTTGGCAGTTACAACTAGCGGCCTATCAAACTCCTGAAACCGCTGAATCCGGCGTGGATCAGGTGCGACAAATTCTCCCTGTCGGTACGCCGGTTCATATTGTGCCGGATGGCAAATGGTACAAAATCCGGGTGGGAGAGTTTGACACCCGGCAAGCGGTAATCGCCCTAAAAGCGGATATCGACCAACACGGGCAATTCACCGATAGTTTCCCGATTCAGATCACACTACCGGCAACGGATCAGGGACACATTCGTCTGCGAAATCAGGAGGGGGAATCACTCGGTTTTTTGTGGGAAGGTCCCTTGACAATCCAAGCGGTGAGTGGTCATCTCACCCATGAAGACCGGTCGTACCGGGGCGAATTGATCGTCGGTGTGAACCAATTGGGCACTATGTATCTGGCAAATCGAGTCACGGTAACGGCATATCTACAAGGCGTCCTTCCGGCAGAGATGCACCCCAGTTGGGCTTCAGAAGCATTGAAAGCCCAAGCTGTGGTCGCCCGAACGTACCTGATCAATCAACTGGAAGCCCATCTAAAAGAAGGGTTTAACGTTTGTAATAGCACTCACTGTCAGGTCTATCAGGGCTTGATGGGTGAAACGGAGCGTTCCAATCAGGCGGTGTTGGATACCCAAGGGGAGATTTTGGTTTTTGCCAACCAACCGATAAAAGCGGTCTATTCTTCTTGTTGTGGTGGTTATTCCGAACGGATCGAGAATGTATGGGACACACCCACCGCGTATGATTACCTAAAGAGCCAATTTGATAGTGACCGGCGGCAATTTCACCCTTATCGTGAGCCGCATTGGCAACGCTGGATTAAATCCACGCCTGATGTGTTTTGCCGTAACAGTATCACCGCAAAAAACAACAGCGTGTTCCGCTGGGAGGTAACAAAGACACAAGCGGAACTGACGGCATCGGTTAAGCCGTATGCCAACGTAGGCACAGTGACCCGCATTGTGCCGCAGGAACGGGGTCAATCAGGGCGGTTGATGCGGATTACGGTTGAAGGAACTGCCGGTCAGGCTGAGATTGCACCGGAACTCAATATCCGGCGAGCTTTGGGGGGGCTGCGGAGTTCCGCCTTTGTGGTAAAGAAACGCGGTGACCAATTCATATTTCGGGGCGCCGGCTACGGGCACGGCGTGGGTATGTGCCAAGTGGGTGCGGTCGGAATGGCAGAACGCGGCTATAATTATCGTGAAATCTTAGGGCATTATTATCACCATTGCCACCTCTACTCCATCTATCAGGCGAATATTTACACCCGGCTCCAATGGCTGGATCAACAATTATGCCCCCGCCGGTCTTGATCAAATTTTAACTTGATCAAATCGGCTTTTTGGCGTAGGATGCAGCATATGCGACGATTTATAGGATACATCATCATTACCGTTATCGGATTGAGCGGGTGCACCGGAGATTCCCCCCTTTCCGATGTGGTGCTAAGTGACCCGAGCCTTATCAAGCCGGTAATTACGTTAGAAAAATCGATTAATGCGCATGGAATCGCAAACCAAAAAATCGAGGTCTGGTTGTACGATGAAAATGAAGATTCGATCCAACTTAAAGATGGCGGGGTAACGGTCAATGGGATTCCGATGGAGCGACGGCAAAGCTTTGTAACCCATGCCCCGTATTACGGCATTGATCAGAACCGGTTACCGGTGCAACCCGATGAAGATTACACATTTGTTATCACGCTGGGTGATGGAGAAAATTATCGAGCGACACTTCATACGCCAGAAGCACTTTACGCTTTCAACGTACCAGCGATTCATTCTCGAACGTTAGATATGACCCTGACATGGCTTCAGGCGGATACATATCCCATATATTTGAACTATCAATATACCTACCGTCGGGAAGGTGAAGATGCAGACCGACTCGGTGAGCGGGATTTTTATATCTCGCATCCGGAAGAAGGTGTTTACACCCTTCAGGCATCCGCGTTTCAAAGTCCGGATCATATTTCTCACGCCCACTTTGTGTTGAGTCGCCGCAAAGAGGGCTATATTGATTCCCGTTTCCGCCCGGGACGAGAGATTTCAGCGACATTTTCCATCGCCGCCGAGAGCGATATTGTGGATTAGTGTTCACGGTTGAGGACTACAATCAAATGTCAACACACAAATCACTCCATTACCTGACCCAAGCCTCGATACACGCCATCCTGATTTTTGGGGCATTTATTATGCTGTTGCCCTTTTTGTGGATGGTTTCTACCTCGCTTAAATCCCCGACCGAAGTTCTGGCGTTCCCACCGAAGTTTATTCCACAGAAAAAATTATATTACCTTGCGGAAGATGGTACGTCATCTCAGGTCATCGAGGTGCTGGAGGAAACCCCAGAGACGCTAACCGTCCGGTTGATGGGTTCCAGTGTCGGGGGTATGGCACCACAAACCCTGCCGCGAACCTCATTTACGGAACGTCGTTTCCTTTGGGATAATTACGTGAAAGCCTGGAACACGGTTGATTTTCCCCGGTACTACCTCAATACTATTTTTGTGGCACTCACGGTGATGTTCGCCGTGCTATTTACATCCAGTATTGCGGCGTATGCGTTCGCGCGGATGCACTTTTTTGGGCGAGATAATCTGTTTATGCTCTTTTTAAGCATGATGATGGTGCCCATGCCAGTCTATTTGGTACCGACCTACTTGATCTTATCGTGGTTTCACTGGATTGATACTTATTATGCCTTGATTGTGCCGTGGATGGCGCATGTTTTTAGTATTTTTCTGTTACGCCAGCATTTCAAAACGATTCCCAAAGATTTATATGATGCCGCCGTAATGGATGGTTGTACTCATTGGACCTTTCTTTGGAAAATTGTAATGCCGCTCTCAAAATCTGTGTTGGTGACGGTTGCGCTGTTTTCCATTATTGGCAGTTGGAATAGCTTTATGTGGCCCCTCATTGTCACTCACCGGGATGAACTGCGCGTGTTACAAGTGGGCTTATCCTATTTTTCGCAGGAAAACGGGACGAAGCACGAACTCCTGATGGCGGCATCCACGTTTTGTATTGCACCCTTGCTAGTGCTATTCTTCCTTGCACAAAAGCAGATTATCGCCAGTTTTGCCCGGAGTGGATTGAAAGATTGATCCCGATCACACGCGTTTCCCTCTTTTTTCTGCTGATATTCCTCCTGCTTTTTTCCATTCCGAGCTTTAGTCAGGCAGACCGCACTATCCGGGTACAAGTATGGAGTGAAGATTCCCCTGACTTTGTCACCATTTACGGACAATTTGCCATCCTGCGCGTGGTGGATGCGGTTCAAGACTCCGCCCTTATTGCCCTCAAACCCGGTACACCTATTTATATTCAGGCGCACTATCCTCAATTAACCCTGCGAATTTACGATCACCTCTACCAACTCTCTCAGGTAAAATTAGAACCCGTCAGCCCCTTCGGATTGGTTGACTTGAACCAACCCGGGCGTCGCTCTATCTATCGTGGTACATTGGTTATCGTCCCGGCTGGGGAAAACCGGTTGGCCATTTACAACGATTTATCGCTGGAAGAGTACCTTAAAGGGGTTTTGCCCACCGAAATTTTGCCGGGCTGGCCCATTGAAGCCCTAAAAGCGCAAGCGATTGTTTCTCGCACGTATGCAATCAAAAACCGGCACCGTCATGCGGAGACTTACGCGGATTTTTGTGATAATTCCCATTGCCAAGTTTATAACGGTTACGAGGCAGAGACATTTCGGACCAGTTGGGCAGTGGATGCGACGCGGGGGCAATTTATCACCTATCAGGGGGAACCGGCAGAGGTTTTTTTCCACTCTACTTGCGGGGGAATCACCGCCCGTGCGGATGAAATCTGGATGGAAGAATATTTTCCCTATTTGGTCAACGTATATGACTCAATTGATGGAGGGATTGATGCGTGTGCAGAATCACCCCATTATCAGTGGACATACGTTACCTCCCGGCAGGCATTACACACCGCATTACAGGACGATGCGCGCACCGATCCGGGGCGGTATTTAACATATATTTCGATTCGAGAGATCAATCAGAGTGGGCGGGTGGCGTCGGTCGATATTGTGGGAGAACAGCGTCACACCGTTAATGGATGGATTTTACGGCAAGTGCTTTCGCGGGTATGGGGATGGGAGTCCATCAAAAGCTCCCGGTTTCATCTTGTGCGTGACGGGGATCAGATCACCTTTACCGGGAAAGGGTTGGGGCACGGGGTGGGCTTGTGCCAGTACGGCGCCAAAAAAAGAGCCGAAGCCGGTTATACGGCTTCGGCAATCCTCCAAGTGTATTTTCCATATACAAAACTGGCTACGGTTTCTTCGGCTGCGAGCCATTCATATGATTAACCAACTCCTCACGCACGTCGGGGAACGTAAAATCTGGGCGAGCGATATAGTAGCCTTGCCCAAATTCCACATTCATTTCGCGCAACATCTCAAATTCTTCAATGGATTCAATACCTTCCGCAATCACGTGGGCGCCGATTTTATCGGCAAAATCGATCAATGTTTCCAATAATTGTTGTTTGATTGGGGTTTTGTGGATGTTCTGCACTAAGGCATGATCAAATTTGAGAAATTTGGGACGCAGATACGCAATCGAATTTAAGCTGGCATACCCGGCACCCGCATCATCCACGGCAATCTCAAAACCTAAATCCTGAAAATACTTGAGTGATTTTAGGAAAATATCATAATCTTTAATTGCGGTACGTTCGGTAATTTCCAACACAACTTTGGAAGGCTCAATACCGTGTGACTGCATAAATTCCACGAATTGGGCTTGGCGGAATTCGGGGTCATCAATGGCGGACGGTTCGACATTGACAAATAATTTATAGTGATCCGCCATTTTACTCGCATTGGTGATGGCATTTTCCCGGCACAGCCGATCCAATTTTAGCCCCAATCCGGCTTCCTGCGCAATCGAAAACAGGACTTCCGTATTCGGAAACCCCGCCTCTTTCGGGCTAACGGATAGGGCTTCGTATGCCATAATCCGTAGGTCTGCCATGTATATAATAGGTTGAAATGTGGTGGCAATTTGCCGTTCCGCAATGATGGACCGCAAGGTTTCGATCTGCTTGGTATGGCGCCGGCTTTCGTAGAGCGCCGCCATCCGTTTTGCTTCGTTTAATCCATGATAGATCAGGCGTTCGGCACGGACAACCCGGTTATTTGTAATGATTGCAAAACCACCGTTCAAACCCACTTTGCGGTAAATAGAATCAACCGGATACTGCCCGAGATGGTCGTTTAATGCTTTAAACAAGCGTTCACTGACATGTTCCATATACTCTAGCGTGACGGATTTTTCATCCGGTTGCGAGAGGCAAAAAATCAAAAATTCGTCGCTCCGGGCGTATTCCATAGCGAGAACAACTTCACCCTGAATCACATTTCCGATCAGTTCATTGAGTTGCTGGGCAATTTCAATAATCAAATTATCATAGGCTTGCCAACCATATTGGAGTTCCACAAGGGCAACCGTTTGGATGCTTAGGGAAATCACACCGATATGTTTATAGGACTCTAACGCCTTTTTTAGGTTGTCCACCACAACCGGCAAACTCGGCAGTTTACTGATATTATCGTAGAGCAATCGCTTTAAGCGAAGAAAATCAGAATGAGCTTGTGCGAGTGCTCGCTCTTCCGGTGTTATTTTAGGGTCGTGTAACAAAGGCATTCTAACTCCGCACCTCTATGCAACAGATTCTCCAAGAACGTCACGAATTTTTTCCAACATGTGATTATGATTAAATGGCTTAGCTAAAAAGTCGGCGGCGCCCTCTTTGGCACTTTGCAGACGGTCTTTGGGTTTATCCAAAGCGGTCAGCATAATCACGGGAATCGATTGGGTGGCTTCATCCGTTTTGAGTAATTCTAACACTTCCCAACCGTTCATATGAGGCATCATAACATCCAAAAAGATGAGGTCAGGCTTTTCTTTTTGTAATTGGATAAACGCCATTTCACCGCTGGTTGCCCAAATGACATCATACCCGAACGTTTTAAGTGCGGTACGAACAAACTCAATGATGGCTTCTTCATCATCGATAATCATGATTTTTGCTTTTGGCATCGAACCAACACCTTTCGTAGGTAAAGTTGAATTTATGCTTGACGACGCGGCGGCAAATCCGGTATAATCGCGCCCACTTATATGTAACCCGAGTTAATCGCACCCTATAGGAGAATCCCAATGAGAGTCACCGCGTCGGATCGCCGTAATTACGTCCGTTTTGAAGCCCATTTTCCTATTCGTCTGGGGGACCCGGAAGTCGATTCCCCTTCAACCCATACGATCAACGTTAGTGCCGGAGGAGCCTATTGCAGAATCCCCCAGTACATCTCGCCGTTGACAAAATTGATGGTGACGATGCTGGTACCCCTTCCACAGGAAACCGGGACGGTTCAACAAGAAGTTATCCAATGCGAGGCCATTGCGGTTTGGGTGGACCCGGAAGTCGAAACGGATGACACCGAGGAATACAACCTCGGACTCTGGTTTTCGTCGATCTCGGCAACAGACCGCCGTAAAATCGCACGGTATATCGAACACCACTTACCATCGCACCTCGGAAAAATCGCTTGAAAATATATCATATCTGGAATGTAATTGCAAGAAGTTATTTGGGCTGCACTTCTGCCGGCAAACATTGCCTTGTTGGAATTCAGGAGGAGCCTATCCCCCGTTTGAAAAAGGAAAGGTTATGTCCGAACCACACCAAACAAAATCGTTTTTCGGCTTAGGCTGTTGGGGCTGTGCCGGAGTCATCATGGTGTCCGTAGTCGTTGCATTTCTGGTTGTCATTGGCGGGTTATATTGGTTTGTAAACTATCGCCTATTGCAACCCCAGCCTTACGCCAGTAACCACCCTCCCGAATTGCAAATCGAGGCAATCCAGCATTTGCAAGAAAAGATAAACACCCTTGCAGACCCCTCCCCAGTTGATACGCTAATTGTGCTTCATGAAGATGAACTAAACTACCTATTACACCAAGCCTTAGAACAAGCCGATTTTCAAGACCCGAAAGCACGGGAGAGTATCAAAGTGTTTGAAGTTGATCTGGAAGGAGAATCCGTTGAAGGGCGCATCTCGATTCAAGCACGCGACCGCTTTTTGAACGTGCGGGTGAAAGGTAAAATTGAGATTGATGGGCAAGATTTGCGCATTGCGGATTTAGAAGTTGATACCGGTGCGTTGGGTTTGGATGCTTACAACGAGGTCGTCCGTGGACGGATTCAGGAAGAATACAACCGGATGCGAAGTGATGACCAGATGAAGACGATTCTGGATAACATCGAATCCATCACGGTGGAAGAGGGTCACGCCGTGATCCGGATTCAGCACAAATGACCTTGCTCGCAGGAAAAACCGTCGCGATCACCGGCGCAACCGGCTTCATTGGGGGGCATTTGGTCAAAGCATGTCTTCAAGCGGGAGCAACGGTACGCGTACTTATCCGAAACCACCATTCCGCATTACCACCGTGGGGCACATCGGTACAGCGTGTTTCCGGCAATCTGGCGGATACGGGCGCCCTTGCCACCCTGATTCAAGACGCCGATGTGGTGTTTCATTGTGCCGCTACCCTTCAATTTTGGGGCGATTTCGAGAAATCATACCAAACCAATGTGACCGGCACAAAAAATGTGGTTGAGGCGTGCTTACAATATCAGGCAAAACGACTCGTCCATGTGAGTACGGTTGGGGTACATGGTCCGGAAAAAGCACACTACCAGTCCGATGAAACCGCACCGTTTACCACCTATTTCAACACATATTTAACGAGCAAAATTCAGGCAGAAGAGCGGGTATGGGAAGCCATAAAGCAAAATCAGTTACCGGCAACAATCATCCGCCCGGGACATGTTTATGGACCCAAAGACCATTCCTTCATTATCCAGACGATTTTGAACGGCTTGAAATATCGCTATTTGGTCTTCATCGGGGATGGGCGGGTGAATATCACCTTGACCTATATTGATAATCTGATCCACGCTCTCTTGTTGGCGGCAACCCGCCCCGAAGCATTAGGCGAGGCATTCATCATTACGGATGGCAGTGACGTAACATTTTACGATTTTGTGGCGAGTATTGCCCAACACAGTGCTTTGCCGGTGCCCAGATGGCAACTACCAGTGCCCATTGCCCGGGCAGTCGTAATGCGGGTTCAACCTGTGCTGAACGTACTTTATGGTAAACAGCAAGCGCCTCCATTGGATTTGCTGGTCAACATTTTTGCATCCCCACTCAATTTCGATATTTCCAAAGCCAAAAAACAGTTAGGATACCAGCCCCAAATCGATTTTGATGAAGGCATGCGCCGGACCATGGCGTATATTCTAAAAAATTCAGCGGGATAAAATCCTTGCAAAACGAGTTTAAGTTATTTATGATTAACTGTATGAGAAGACCGTAATCCTTAAAACTGAACCGAGGATGTCGCATGAGTGAATTTAGCGGTTATCTGAAAGATAAAGCCCTCGCCGAAGTCTTAAAAGACCTGTGGAATGATAAATCAACCGGTTGGTTAAGTGTTGTAACCGATAAGCTTGATTTGGGCAATATTTACTTGCGGGATGGAATCATCACCTATGCGAATATTGCCAACCAGCAGGAGCGTACCGGTGATATTTTGGTGCGGCAAGGATACATCACCGAAGAGCAACTTCAACGTGCGATCCGCACCCAACAGGATAATTCGGATCGATTGTTAGGAAGCATTTTGGTTGACTTAAACTTTATCTCCAACGAAGACCTGAAAGAGGTATTGAAGGAACAAATTACCGAAACTATTTTTGTACTCCTCAATTGGGATAATGGCTATTACAATTTTGCACCGGATCGGGCGCCGGATACGACCTACATTCCGGTGGAAATTGATACAAATGATATTATTCGGGAAGGAACCGAACGCAAAGAATTGTGGCGCAAAATCCGCAGTGTTATCCCGAATAATGAGGTAATTCCACTGCAGAACGACGCCCGTGCCCGTGAATTTGACCTGATGACCCTCTCCCTGATCGAAGAACAGATTTTCTACAGTGTTGATGGAACAAAAAGTGTTGCTCAGATCATCAACGAGATGGGGATGAGTGAATTTCAAACCCTTGAAATCCTACTAGGGCTTTACAATTTAGGCTTAATCCAAATGTACGATGTGGAGGCAGACCGGAAGAAAAAGGCACAGCAAGAAATTACGCGGTTGCTGGAAAACGGCAAAGCTCAGATTGAAGCGGGGTCTTACAACAGCGCATTTGATCTATTCCGGCGCTGTGTAGAACTGGACCCCGATCATTTGGAATCCCGCTTTTATTATGGCTTATGTGCCTTGATGACCGGTGAATTTGATGAAGCGGAAACAAGTTTCCGCCAAATACGGGAGGTGTACAACCGAAATTTTGCAGTCACGAACAATTTAGCACTCTGTTTAGAAAAGCTCGGTAAAGAGCAAGATGAAGTTGTGAAAATGTGGTCACGTTGTATTAAATTGCAACCGGAAAATCCCAAAACAAATATTAATCTGGCACTCTATTTATATCATGTAAAAAATTATTTTTTGGCAGCAGACCAATTTCGGATGGCACAAGGGAAAAATGAGAAGGATGCCGCCGTATTATACTATCTGGGAGTGATTGCTTGCCATGAAAATGACATCAAAAAAGCAATAGAATATTTTGATAAAGCCGTCCGGACGAACCCAAATGCAGGTCAATTTCGCAACAATCTGGGTTGGGCTTTGACAAAAGCGGGTAACTTGGAAGAAGCAAAAATCGAACTTCAGTATGCACTGCAAATTGACCCCAATGACTGGCGTGCCTATGTCAATCTGGGTAATGTTTATTTGGAACAGCACGCCCTTGAGAAAGCCGAAAAAGCGTATCAAGCGGCTTTAGCCCTTCAACCGAAGTCGGGTTATATTTTGTTCAAGTTAGGCACGGTCTTTGTGCACAAAAAAGATCGAAACCAAGCCTTAAAATATTGGCAACAAGCCGCCGCGGTTAGCCCCAATAATGAGGCACTACAGGAGGCAATCCAGAAGCTACAACAAGTACCGGCATAAAAAAAGCTGTTTTCAGAACAAGTTGTCCTCAAAACAGCTTCTGCCTCCGTTCCCCTAAACCGTAACTTAAAAGCCTGCCATCGCGGATAATCCCCGATATTTATCGGTGGTCTCCATGACCCGTTCCGAGAGCGTTCGGAAAAACCCCCATAGCAATTTGTACCCGATATTCCGATTCAAGTACATTAATTTTTTAAAATCGGTACGATTGATGGTCAACAAAGTAGAAGATTCGTGTGCGATAGCGGTAGCGGATCGCGTGGATTGGTCGATCAACGCCATTTCTCCAAAATATTCACCTTCTCGCACAATTGCCAGTGCTTCCTCGCCTAATTCGCTAATAATTTTACTGATACGTACTGCCCCCGAAACCACAATATAAAACTCATTTCCCTGACTATTTTCCTCAAAAATGGTTACCTCGGCGGGGTATGTCATTTTTTTGGTAATGGCGGCAAGCAATACAATTTCATAATCAGATAACGTGTTGAATATGTGTATCTTCCGCAGTAATTGTGTTTTTGTCATGGCTGGGATGTTCCCTCCAACAGGTGCTGTACAATTTGTTGCTGTGCTAGCGCATTTTGTTGGTCACCCAATGCACGATAGACTCGTTCCAAAGCGGTATGAACCGTAACATCCTGTGGCGCCAATTGCCGCGCTTGCTGAAAATGATAGAGTGCATCATTATATTTTTGCTGAGTTTCATACAAACTGCCCAACCGTTTATGCAACTCCGGACTGGTGGGATGCGCCGAAAGGGCTTGCTTATACACGATAATTGCCAATGAAGGACAATCGGTGGTGGCATAAATACTTCCTAATTCTAGCAACACATCCAGCCGGTTGGGGGCAAGTTGGTCGGCGATTCTCAAATCTTCAATTGCTCGTTGTTTATGCCCGCATTTTACCCGGCAGAGGGCACGTTGGTAATAAATATCGGCATCGGTGGGGGAAAATTTGAGCGCAGCTAAAAAATGCTCTTCTGCTTTTTCGGGCTGAGCCAGAGCACACAGGGCAATTGCCAATTCTTTATGGGCAGCCACATCTGTTGGATGGCGCAACAAAATGGCTTCATACGCTGCCACCCGCTGTTTATACCATATCGTCCGCGGGTCGTCCGGTTCGTACACTCGGGATTGATATTTTCGGGGCATCCGGGGAGGGATGGATTTATCCACTTCATCGGGTATTATTATCTGTTCTTCTGTGGTAACCCGTTTGGCAGATGCGAGGAATTCTCTCTCAGGTGCTTTTGATGCCGTTGTGATGTCACTATCTACCGTTTGATTCGTCTGAGGTTGCGTTCTCTTTATTGGAGGGGATACCGGTGATGGGGCATCGTGCTTAGAGACGTTCGTGTCCGTGATAAGTGGTGCCGGAGGCATTACCTCTGCCTCCGGGGCGTTTGCCGCGGTATCCTCTATTTCTGCAGAGGTTTCAAAATAATGGAACCAGTTGATCGTCAACGGTAACATAAAAAAGAGGAGTACAATAACCGCGGAGGCAGTAATCGGGTAAATATGTTCTTGCATGTACCGCCATAATGCGGGGAAACCGTACCCGGACGGCGCTTTTGATGGCGGATAATACGTTTGAGTAGTTTCAATAGTTTTGGGTGACGATATAGGAGGCGCCGGTTTCGTTTCTGGAGGTTTCACTGGCGAGATGGTGCGATAAGACATCTTCGCGGCAAGCCCGTAAAGTTTGCTGGCTTTGTGGTGGTAATGGTCTCGTTCATATTGTTCTGCGGCCGACTTGAATGCCTGTTCTGCCGCTTTCCACTGTTCTAACTTTTCGTATAATCGACCGGCTTTCAGATATTCATCTGCGGCTTGCGTGTAGCGTTCCAACAGTTGCAAAATTTTACTTGCCGCCAAATGTGCTTTAGCCGCATCCTCGAAGCGTTCACAATCTGTTAGAATCAGTGCCGCCGTGATTCGCGCATCGGCAGCGTTGGGCAGAAGGTGTGCCTTTTCAAACTGGTTAGCGGACATGAGCCACATCGTTGCCGAGTTATCCCATTCCTCTGCCAAAGCATACATCAATCCAGCAATAGAATAGCGTTCTGCTCCTTGCTCCACGTTACCGGCATAAAGTGCCATTTTCGCACTATGCGAGAACGCATATCCGGCTTTACTACGCTGCAGATGTTCGGCATAACTTTCGCCGGCAATTTGCCAAGATTCTCCGGCATTCTGGTAGGCTTCCGGAGAATTTTCACGGTAAGCCGATTTTTCCTGTACCCGAGCTTGACGCTCTAACTCCAGTAATTCCGCAAGCATGGAAATGCTTCGGGATTCCCTCATCACGACACCTCTGGGGGCGGTTAAACCGTGGCAAAAATATGTTTCAGTAAATTGTTGACATCCCTCAACCGCGTAGATTGTAAATGGCATAGATGGCGCAACATTTTATAAGCAAGATCACGATGTTCATCTAGCATCTGGTTGAACAAATCCCGATGAAATTCCAGTAAAGTGCAAGACTCCATCGCAGTGGCAGTTAAATATTGGGCATAATTGCTCACCAGCGAAATTTCACCCAGATAGTCACCGGGCTGAAGGATACCCATCTGCTGTACCCCCATAATGGGAATATCTTTGGATAGGCGAACCTTACCGCTAACCAGAATATAAAAATGGGGGGAGGGTTTATCTTCCTCCACGATACAGGCACCAGCAGGGTAAGAGACCTGACGCGCGGTATCGACCACCATTTCGATTTCATCACGTGCCAAATCGCTAAAAATGGGCAAGGCACGTAATCGCTCGAGGTCTGCCATTAGACGTACTTACAATCGTTTGATAATGATGAGGGTTATGTCGTCGTATTGGGGTTCTTCGCCGACGTAGTATTGAAGCTCACTGCGGATTTTTTCAGCTAACTCGCGTGCGGATAAATGCGCAAAACGCCGAATAACATCAATCAAGGCGTCCTCGCCAAATTCTTCGTGATGGCTGTTGATGGCTTCATCCACGCCATCTGTAAAAAACACGAGGGTATCCCCGGGTTGAATACCATAGAGATGTTGTGAGTAACTCTGATTGGGAAAAACACCTAAAATGAGTCCACTTTCATTTAGCCGTTCGATCTCTCCATCGGCATGATGGATGATCGGAAAGCTGTGCCCGGCATTGCAGTAGGTGAGCGTTTTCTGCGTCTGGTTTAGAACCCCGTAAAAAAGGGTGATAAACTTTCCGGTTTCGGTGGTACGGCAAATCGCATCATTGACTTTGCTCATAATTTCCGAGATACTAAACCGGTTTTCAACTTGTGCCCAGAGGGTCGCTTGTAAACTCGCCATCAATAGGGATGCCGGTGTTCCCTTCCCGGACACATCTCCGATAGCAATTCCTAAATCTTGCGGTGTTATCGGAATAAAGTCAAAATAGTCACCACTCACATGCCGGCTTGGAATATTCATGCCAAAGATGTCAAAACCTTCTAGGGTAGGCGCACTTTTGGGTAATAACCGTTTCTGGATACTTCGGGCGACGCGTAGCTCTTCCTCCATGCGTTGTTTCTCAAGGGTTTCTTCAAAAAGACGGGCGTTCTCCAGAGCGATCATGGCTTGTGTTGCCAAAGCAGAAAGGTAATCCCGGTCGTGCTCGGTGAATTGAATATTGAGCCGTTTTTTCCCCAGGCCCATTATCCCATGAACTTCATCTTTAAGACGCATGGGTACAAGGACTTCTAAGTCCAGTGCGGAACAAAGGTCCCTCAAGGTCGTATCCGAAATTTCATGGCGGAGCATCGCCCGGTGGAAGTCTTGCACGAGTGCAGAGAAGTTCATTGCCCCCAACACGTGTTGTACCGCCCTCGTGACCCGAAATCCCTTGTACACCTTAATGACCGGTTTACCCGCGTCCTCCAAAATAATGGCGCAACGGCTGATCATCAATTGCCCCATTAAACTGAGAATGAGAGTGTTCAAAATTTCGTCAGTGCGCAAGGTAGATGTCAACTCTTTTGTCACATCAAACAACGTTTGCATCTCATGGATTTTCAAATCCAGATGGCGGTTCGTGGTTTTCAACCGGTCATACATCAAACCGTTTGTGATTGAATTGGCGGAGATATTTGCCAGAAAATGTAAAAAGATGAGTTCATCCTCGGTAAACCGCTCCCCAGATGCTTTGCCGCCCATGCCCAGCATTCCCCGGTTCACATGACGAGTACGAATGGGGAAAACCAGTTCGACACCCCACCCACGGAGCTGTTGCACCCACGGGCGGTCATCGTCTGGCGAAAGAAAAAGATAATCCGATTCAATGGGATCATCGATAGTAAGCACCTGATCAATTAGCTGTTCCCGCCCTTTGCCACGCGCCAGTTTGATGGTGAAACGGTTCTGATCCTGCCGCAGTAAAATCAAACCACGTGTTGTGGGGACCCTTCCAAGAGCGGTAAGCAAGATGTTATCTAGCACCGATTCTAGCGTCAATGCGGACGTCACAACTCGACCCACTTCAAACAGGGTATCCAGCGTAAAGAGTTTTTGCTCAATGTGTTGTTCAGACATGTTTCCGTTACATTTTATGATTTTTCAAGCGGTACCGGGTATGGGAGCATCCGGTGTTTCCCGCAGGTTATAGATATTAATATTCGATGAGTCTTCCGCCATTAGCCTTTAACGACACAGATAGGGCGCATTCGCGCCACTTTTTTGGAGATACCCGCACCATGTACGACATCTACCACCTGATTAACATCTTTATAGGCTTCCGGTGTTTCTTCCCGCACGGTGTCCCGTCCTTCATAGCGGACTAAAATGCCTTTTTTTTCTAATTCTTGGGGGATCGAACGCCCTTTGGTGAGTTTGATCGCTTTTCGCCGGCTAAGAACCCGCCCAGCACCATGACACGTTGAACCGAACGTTTCATTCATGGCTTGTTGTGTTCCAACCAAAATATAAGAAGCGGTTCCCATATCCCCCGGAATCAACACCGGCTGTCCAATGGTTTGGTAGGCTTGAGGGATGTGAGGATTACCGGGACCAAAGGCACGGGTGGCGCCTTTGCGATGTACCATGACATCCACGGGCTGTTTTGAACGGCAGTAGATGCATTGATGTTGTTCTCGTTTGGCAATATTATGGGCGACATCGTAAATTTGGTGCATTTGGAGGCTCTTTGCCGAGGTTTTGAAGACCTGCTCAAAACTTTCCCGCGTCCAATGGACAATCATTTGACGGTTTGCCCAGCCATAATTGGCAGCACACGCCATCGCGGCAAGATACTCTTGCGCCACATCACTTTGGAGCGGAGCACACGCCAATTGCCGGTCTGGTAAATGCAAGTCATACCGGTCCATGGCCTCTTCCATCACATGCAAAAAGTCCGTACAAATTTGATGTCCAAATCCGCGCGAACCACAATGGATCATCACCACCGCTTGCCCCTCAAATAACTGCATCACGCTGGCGGCTTGCGGGTCAAAAATTTTATCGACAATCTGCACCTCTAAAAAATGATTCCCAGAACCGAGACTGCCTAATTGAGGTGCTCCCCGTTTTCGTGCCCGTTCCGAAGGGATCGATTTATCCGCACCTTTCAAACAGCCATTTTCTTCGGAAAACTCGAGGTCACTGTTCCAACCATAACCATTTTCTACCGCCCACTGACCGCCTTTGATCATCACCTGTTCTAAATCTTTAGGGCTGAGTTTGATTCGCCCTTTGCTACCAACACCACAAGGCACATTCCGAAAAAGGGTATCTACCAACTGCCGTTGTTTTTGCCGGATGTCCTTTTCGTGGAGTTCTGTGCGGAGCATCCGCACTCCGCAGTTAATATCGTATCCCACACCACCGGGGGAGATAATACCATCTGCCATCGTAGAAGCAACAACCCCCCCGATGGGAAAACCATAGCCCCAATGGATGTCGGGCATCGCCATGGCACGCCCGACGACGCCGGGCAACGTCGCGGTATTGGCAACTTGCGCCGGTGCTTGATCTTTCCGAATATGCCGGATCAGCTCATCATTGGCAAAAATCAATCCGGGGACATTCATCCCTTCCTGATACGAGACAGGAATTTCCCACCGGTAGGAATCCACCTGACGTAACTCACCTTCCCAACGTTTCGAGAATTGGCTCATATTTTTACCCTTACTACGAAAATAATCGTGTATGAAAAAAAGGCATATTTCAATGTGTTTCACCCAGCCATAGCTGGCAGAAGTGCCGTTATCCGATGTGGAGACGCTTCAAATTCTAGGTGAATCAAATTCTGGGGAGATCACATCCCTTTTGCAAAAAGGGTAACGGTATCGTAATGGAAGGGAGGGCACAGTGTCAAGGTTTTTCACGAATCAAGTCCGCACACAAGAGAGCCGTTTCGCCCAAAAAACTTCTTGACTTCAATCTAAAGATGCCATACATTTTGCGAAATTTCTTACAGATCGCCAACACAACGTGTTCCACCGTAAACCTTTAGGAGGTAGTGCCTATCGTAACTTGCTACGGTTACTAATTACATATATTTGACAGGGGTTAATTTATAGCAAGTTTTTGTAAACAATGTTGTCCGATAAGTGGCATATTGTTTACAAAATGATAGGAGGTTGATTGTGTCACATGTCATTATCTTCTTAGGTGCACTCTGTTGCGGTCTCATTTTTACCCCCTTGATGATCCGCCTTGCCCACATTCTGGATATTCTCGATAAACCGAACCCCCATAATCCCGGTAAGATTCATCGCCAGCCCATCGCGTTATTAGGTGGAGTTGCCATCTACCTAACCGTGTTGGTAATAAGCGGGTTTGTGTTAGACTGGAATTTACGTATCCTCGGGCTATTTAGCGCCCTAACGGTCATCATGCTATTGGGGTTAATTGATGATCTACGCGGACTCGATTATAAAGTGCGGTTGGGTGTCCAATTCTTGGTAGCTCTGTTTATTGTATTTGGTTTGGATATTAAGATTGCGTTTTTGGCAGAGTACCCCTTTATTGGATATCCGTTGACCTTGCTCTGGATTGTCGGGGTGACCAATGCGTTAAACCTGATGGATAATGTCGATGGTGCCACCGGCGGGGTGAGTTTTATTGCCGCGTTGGGATTATTTGGATTTGCCGTACTGACCGGAAATACGGTCGTTGCCACGTTATCGGTGACATTAGCCGGTGCCGTGCTGGCATTTTTGAGGTTTAATTTTAAGCCGGCGCGTATTTTTCTAGGGGATACGGGTAGTTTACTGCTGGGCTTGTTTCTTGCCACACTGGCATTGATAGAAACCCAAACGCTTGCTCCGTTTTCGTGGCATCATGCGTTTATCTTCCCCTTGCTATTGGGTGTACCAATCTACGATACAACATTGGCAACATTACTGCGGATTTACTACGGGCGTCCCGTCTATTTAGCGGATAAAAGTAACCTGACATACCGGTTGTTTGATGTGGGCTTCTCCCAACTTCAGACGGTCTTTATTGAATACGGTATGGGCATTTATTTTCTGTTATGTGCAATGACCCTCTGGTGGGCACCGCCCGCACACGGGATATTCCTTGTGCTTATCACCGTTGGATTTTTAACATTTCTCGGTACACGATTCGCCAAGCACAATAGTACCGTCCATGTGGCACCGTCCATCAAACCAACCAGTTCCCAACGGATTATCTCATATAAATTTCGGGAAAACAAACACCGCCCGAGTATTGAGGAATCCCTCCTTGCTCAACAGACTGACCACTAACTTGATTTTTAATTGAAATGACATTGGTAAAATGCCATTCTTATTTGCTAGAGCGCATCAAGCACCATTCCGCTTCGCGGGGTGGTGCTTTCTTACCTTTAATCGACCCCGATAAACAAGACTACGCCACGACGATCCGCATTGCCTGTCACTGCCAAGACGCCGGCGCCGATGCCATTTTAATCGGAGGGAGTCTTTTATTTTCCAATGACTTAGATACGTTGATCCAAAATATAAAAGAAGAAGTATCAATCCCGTTGATTCTCTTTCCCGGGAGTTCGATGCACCTCTCCCCGTATGCGGATGCAATCTTTTATCTCTCGTTGATCAGCGGGCGTAACGCCAACTTGCTTATTGGGGAGCACGTTATTTCCGCACCGATTATCCACAAATACCAATTGGAAGCCATCCCGACCGGATATATGCTGATCGAATCTGGTCGCGTTACCTCCGTCGAATTTGTCAGTAATACGCGCCCCATTCCTCGCAACAAGACCTCCATCGCTGTTGCCCATGCCTTAGCCGCAGAATATTTAGGTATGAAGTTAATTTATTTGGAAGGAGGGAGTGGTGCATTGCAAAGCGTACCGGTGGAAATGATCCGCGCGATACGAGAAGTTGTGCAGACCCCACTTATTGTGGGGGGCGGCATCCGTACCCCTGAAGAGGCGGCGGCAAAAGTTGAGGCGGGAGCAAATATTGTAGTGGTGGGTACCGCAATTGAGCAACAGGATGATCCTACGTTCGTTCGGACGATGGCAGCGGCAGTACACCAATCTGGATAGGGTTTACCCTCCTCGGACGCTGCGATGAAGAGGCGCATCCCCTCTCCGACAATCCGTTAATTACCAAATCGATACAAAATAGACTCCAAACGCCACAGCCGAAATTTACTTGCTTCGGCTATGGAAAAGACTCCCACCGCATCATCACAAGCTAACGACACGGCTCACTTGCCGCGGGGATTTTGAACACAGAACATCAATAAAACAAAAATCTTGAAAAAGGCTAATAACTATGAATTTTACACAGTGCTCCCGCCGTCAAGGGTAGCCAATGGTTAGCCCGCCTATTGTTCGCTAAATACGTATCTGCCGTTTTCCACTTCCACGTTGGGAGGAAGGTGACCATTATCTTCAAACCAGTCATAACCTTCTTTCAGATTCTCCCAAAATGAATACCACTCTGAGTCTCTATGCCTCTCCATATTCTCATCCGTCATCCTAAAGGGGAATATATGAACTCTAAAATACGACTGACCGTTTCTAAATGCGGCATCGCCCAAGGCATAGATTTCTTCAATCAAACTATCTGTCATGGCATAGCAACCAATGGACACACAACTGCCGTGAACCATTAAAGCACTGCCAGTTCGATGATGATACCTGTCATATCTGTTTGGATAACCCAGATTGAATGACAAATGGAAATCACTCAAAGGATTTAGGCGGTTCGGGGTAACAAAATAAAACCCCTCCGGTGCTTTACCATCTCCCTGTCTTGTCTTTGGACCTAATCCACCAGAACCATAGGTACAGATGGGATAAGATTTGAATAAGTAAAAACGGTTCCCCTGTCTTATCCAAACTTCCAGAATCATTTCTTCCTTAAAAATCCTAATAAATATCGGTGCGCCATATTGTAACTCTTCGTTTTCGAGTTCTATTCTTAATTGTGGCGCCACACGATTTATTGCTTCACGTGAGCGTGGACTTGATGGAATACTATTTTGCGCATAGCATATTGATGCCAAAATAAAAATTGAAACAAACGTAATTGTTTTAATAGGTCTAATCACCAAATTATAACTTCTCTTTTAATGTCTGGGTTAACATAGAGATAAAGGGAGTTATTTGCCGATAATCTCCAAATAAACACCGTTGGGGTCTCTCCAATTTACATGCCGCAACCCATCCCGAGGACCTCCAACAAACTGTCGAGGCTCGCCCTCAAACCAAATAGAGTGGCGTAACTTCTCATACGTGGCGTCAAAATCATCCGTGTAAAAACTCACATGTTGTTGATCGGGCACAATGCCCTCAAAATCTGCTTTAGCGACCAACACTACGGAAAAGCCCTCACCCGCTTTGAGGTATGTTGCTGTGGGGCGTTTCTCCTCAATCTGAAAACCAAGCAGCTGAGTGTAGTAAGCCACAGAGTCTTCCATGACATCAACTACAATGGAGACATGATCAATTTTAGAAAACATCGCAACTTCCTTCGGTTAGCAGTGATCAGTGGGCAGTGCACAGTGTGCCGTTTACCAGTGATAACGGCACACTGCCAACGGATAAACGGCTTACTGATAATTGTAAAAGCCCATCCCGGATTTTCGCCCTAAGTGCCCCGCTTCGACCATCTTCACCAACAAGGGACAGGGACGATATTTGGGGTCTTTAAATCCTTCGTACAGCACTTCCATAATTGCCAAACAGACATCCAAACCGATGAAATCTGCCAAGGTCAATGGTCCCATG
>RFFQ01000010.1 GCA_003697105.1 Gemmatimonadota bacterium
GGGCTAGAAGGAAAAAGCAAAGAACCACCACCAATTGTCGATCAAGACTTTAGAAAAAGGCATCTGGCACTTGTGACGGTCTAAAATTCTCACAGGTCAGGTGATAGAACACAGTAAACCCCTGTGGATTCCAGCGCGACACTGTCCACACAGCACGCTTCCAACCAATCTGCCAACTCATGCAAATCACCGGTGAATGTCTCGAAAACCCGAACCGGGTCATCAGACAGATGAGGCGCTACCGCCACCCACATCAATACCCGCAGAATTCGGGTGGGCAATCTCAAGACTTTCAAATTGAACCGGTTGCTTCTTATTTTTAGGTTGACGCTTCATAAGTCTATCTCCTATCCAAACCGTGATAAAATACAGTGAGTTCAATAGAAGATAGGACATCACATGTGCAACGACAAGTTTCATCGGTCAACGAAATGACCGAACATAGGGACAATGATTAGGTCGATCGGATCGATCTAATTCTGCGAATTAAAAAGTGTTTAGATCGATCAAAGATCGATCTATCGTCCGTGAATGAAAAAGGTTTAGATCGATCAAAAAAACCGCGATTTAATCGATAAATAAATCGAATATCGCGGTTCATATCTAAAATCCCCGTTTCCGGTGAAAGAATAGCTGAATAGTACTCTTTTTTAGAAAATACACGGATGGGGTTAAAAGATCAAGTGTAAAAATGGGTTATTTTAGCACACTTAAAAATAGTTTCGGACGTGCCCGCCTAACGATGTTGATAACCGTATTCAAAAAAGTTTCAACGATCACTGATTTTTATTGACCAGCGGGAAGTAAAGTGCAATACCGGCGGTATTAAAAATCCTCTGGAAGCGTGATCCGGTACGCTGCGGCGTGTTCATAAAACGATTGGTACTGCTCGCGGTTAAATTGGTGTGCCGCCTGAATCGAATTCCGCAGAGTGCCTTCATAATAGCGCCGCCAGAGCAATACAACAATAGCGCCAGCTTCCCCATACCGCTCTCCGCGAAGGGCATCGACCGTATAATAAGCACAGACCCCATTCAACAGCAAGGCAAGCAGCCCTTTTTGCCTTTTTCCAGCATATATCAAACCCAATCCCGGTACGACCGCAGATAGAAATCCTGCCACCTCCGGTGACTTTTGCGGCAGGGTTTCCCCATGTAAACTAAGGGAAGACAGAGCATCACACCGCAGACGAACATCCTCAGAGTGCGCCTGTTGACCCGCCTGCTCAAACCAACATTGTGCCTCCCGCCATTTTCTCAACTGCAGATACGCCCAGCCCATCAAATATGCCCAATGGGGATGATTCTCCTCACATTGGCGTAACGCCCTCAAGCCTAATTTCGGTTGATCTGCCCTCAAATAAACATCGGCGACCATCAAGCCGGCGGCACGCTGCAATGCCGGCGTCGCTAACGAATCCTGCTCGATTTGTTCAAAATGATAAGCGGATTGCTTCCAAAACTGCCCCTGATAATACGCCCATCCCAATCGATAATGGATCGAATCCCGCAAACTAGGTGAAACGCCGCCGGATAACAACCGTTGGTACTCCGTCACCGCCCGGTAATAATCATGCTGGTGATACAGATGATCGGCAAACCCAAGGTCACTCATGGGTTGGGCAAAAAGGTCTGAACCGGTGAAAAGAAGTACCCATAACCCACAGACACACCATCTCATTCAACAATACCTTTCACCTGAGAACGTGCATTGACTTCCAGCTCGATATGACGAAAGTGGTGGACTTGAACACGGTGGTTGAATTGCAACGCGGCGGCAATCGCCCCGTAAATATTCCCCAGATAAAAAACACCGCCACCCAGACCAAAAACCGCCAATCGGACAGTATGATCGTCTTCGTGCGCTTGGTATGTTGCCCACGCGGCGGCGGAAATCAGTAAAAAAGAGAAACCCCCATCCTGCCAACGTCCGGCGTAAGTTTGCCCCATCCCGGGAAGTAACGCCGACAGCAATCCCGCGACCACCGGTGACCGCCGGGGAAGCCGCAACCCATCTGCCGCCAGACGGGTTAAAACCGGAGATACTGGCATAAATTCCTGCCGTGCCTGCTCCCAATCATATTGCCGGGCAGCAACCAACCCTTTTAAAAGATGCCCTTCTTGCCAGCATGTATCTGCCGGGGCACAATAGGCGAATAACTGATCGGCTAATTCACCACTGCGGGAATAATCACCCTGCCGGTACGCAACCACAATTGACGACAAGTAGGCTTTCCGCTGCCAATAGCGTGCGGAATCCGCCTGTAGCAACGGGGCATAACTCTGCAAGGCAAACTGCCATTTCCCTTGTGCCTGATACGCCTGCCCAATCCGAAATTGGGTCGCCAGTTGTAAGGAATCTGCCGGAAAAAAATACAAATACCGCTTGTATTCTGATATCGCTCGGAAATGATCCCCCTGCCGGTAGAGTTCATCCGCAAATTTCAATATATCGGGAGCATGAGGTTGGGCAGTTACGACATTCCCACTCAATACGATCCATACAATCCAGCCGGTCAGCTTGATCAATCTACGCATATTGACATTCTACTCTGCAAAGTCGGGTGCTTTGCCTGCCCCACCTTCGCAACAAAAAACCGGACGAAATAATCGCCCGGCAACACGATAATCGCCCACAAGCACAAGCGATGATTATGAAAGGTACTCATTTAACAATTGGTTCACCACAGCACCTGCAATTTTCCCCCGGCACTGTTTCATCACATTCCCCATAATGAAATGGTGTTTTGCCGCCGGACTGGTGTAGGGACGTTCAACCGCAAGTTCCTGTTGAAGGAGGTCTTTCACGGTTGCTTCGTCAATTGAAGGCAACAGAAAGGCGTGAATTTGGGTTGCTAGATCAACAGTCCCATCACTTTTGAGGAATGTTTCTAATAACGTTTCCGCCGCTTCCACCAATGGCGGGTGGGTGTTCGCATGGGTAAACAGGGTCTGCCAGACGGCTTCGGTTAAACGGGAGGTATCCAGCCCTTCGCGGCGCCAGGCCACCGTTTTTTCAAACATCAAGCGGGCAATTCGCACTGGAGAGAGGCGGTTAAATGTCTTGACCAAAGATTCAAATAATTCTGCCTGCATCGAAGAAGCAATTGGTACTAACAGATGTTCCGGCACTCCCCATTCGCGGTAGCGGTCTTCCCGCACCCACATTTGCTCCGGCACATCTTCAGCGAGGTTTTCAATGCGCTGGGGGGTAATCTCCAATGGCGGGAGGTCGGTATCGGGGTACATCCGCTCGGGACCCGGCAGAATACGCTCAAAGCCGTTTGTACCATCGTCAAGGGCTTGGCGCGTTTCACTGGGGACAGGACAATCCAATGTTGCTTCGCGGGCACGGATAGCAATCTCATCAATGGCAGTTTTCACATCTTGAGAGCTACCCCAGACCAAGATTAATGCGTCATTAGCTTGTGCCCGAACCGCTTTGCGAATCCGGTTCCAGACCACATTGCCGATGGTGACTTCCGTACTTTCCGAGGTCAAGATGTTGGGCTGGCGGGTCAGGCAAGCAATCACCCGCACCCGGTCGGAAATTTCCTTGGAAAAGACCGTTCCGGTTTGGGTCGGGTAGCTCAGAATGCCCAAAAAGCCCTTTAAGTTGACACATGCCACCATCTCTTGCCGCTTATGAATTGCCCGTTGGATCGGTTCCCAGGTTGTGTGCATCAGGTAGGAGGTCACATCCACCCATTCATATTGAAAGGTGTCCGGGGTGATGCCGCGCCGGCGCAATTCATCCCGAATTTTCAGCAAGGAATATTGTCGTTGGGCTTCATGGTAGATCAAGCGAGGAATGAGTTTGATGCGGTGGACACCTTTGATTTCGATCCGGGTACCCCCAGCGATACTCACATTAACATCTTCCCGTGCCGCACCTAAACCGGTGCGAACTCTGCCAGTACTGCGGGAAACATACCGGATAATATTGCACACATCCGCAACTTCCTGCGGAGTACGCATGACTGGCTCCGTAACAACTTCCGTGATCGGCATCCCCAACCGGTCGGTGATGTAAATACGCTCATGTCCGATGTCAGACACTTCCCGGCAGGAATCTTCCTCCAACCCCAACTGCACCAAACCGATCTTACGCCCTTTGTAAGGTAACCAGCCATCAATCCCGACAATTGTCGTCCGTTGAAAGCCGGTGGGAATACTCCCATCCAGATATTGCTTGCGGGCAATATGAATCTCGCTCACGAGCTTATAGTTCATCACCATCGCCAGTTGTAAGGCAATATCAAGCGCTTGTTGGTTGATTTCAAAGGGGGGTGTATCATCCATCTCATAGGTACAAACACTTTGATGATTGATGCGGTAGATAATTTCTTTGCGAGTTTTGAATTCCATCAGCGCCGTTCCATCGTACTCGCCCAATTCCGAAAGGGTTGGGCGCATGTGGCGCAAAATCTCGGCATCGTATTCTTTGGTGTTGTATAACCCGGCGGGACAGCGGCAGAATAGTTTGCGGTCGGTTAATAGCTGTTGGTGTACTTCCAACCCGGAACGTAGCCCGATTTCGGCATAATCTTCCGGCGTCATCTCTTCAAAAGGCTTCAAAAGTCCAGATAACGTCATAGCGTCAATCCTCAGTTTCTAAGGGATGAAATAAAAGAGATCAAATGAATAGGGTATATATACGCTCTATTGCGAGATCACTCAATGAATTTTTTCAGTCACCGAAGGATGCGAAAAGAATTGTGAAAGTTGGTCTTTGATCTGGCGTTCCATCTCATGAAAATAGCGATCATGAAAGGAATAAACCGTCACTTCAAACTCCACCACATCCGCCGTTTGTCGGACGGACTTGAGACGTGGCTCCCGTTTTAAGGATGCCGCCGGAAAGTTCAGGATAATCTCCCGTAACCAACTCAAAAATTCGGGATTCACCTGAGACGCCGGTACTTGCAGTTGGAACACATATGTCTTTTCCGTCTCGATGGGGCTTGTTTTTTTGATAACCCCTTGGGAAATAGTGCTATAGGGGATTTTCACCCGCTCCCCATCGTGGGTTTCGATTTCGAGGATGCGAAATCCCAACGTCCGAATATACCCCTGATAGGTATCCCATTCAAGCCAATCACCTACTTGATACACATCCTCGGATTTTAAGATGATCCCAGCGGCAATATCCCGGATAGCAAACCAGACCGAGCCAATCCCCACAGCAACCATGACCCCCAACAGCAGATACGCCAATTGCGGGCTTTCCCGAAAAAGAGATTTGAGCATCTGAAAACTAAAAATAAGCCAAACCAGCATTTCGACGACGAGAAACCCTTGTCCCAACCGCAACCGGTACGGTTTTTTGAGGTCTGCCCGGTGGAGAACGGTTTGCAAAAGCCGGAAACTGATAAACAAAATCACGCCCAGCAGCAGAAATTCGACCAATAGAAATTCCGATATGTTGAAATGCCATGACGGATTCATAGGACTTCCATCTCCTTTAATTTGCGCACCAGATACGGATGGAGAAACGGATTAATTTCTAAAATATGATACGTATTTTCCGTGACAATCCCCATCCGTTTGAGGGTTGTGAGGTCTTGCTTCCAACGTTCGGGGGGACGGCGTAAAATACGAGCCAGCCGGGCACGTGTCAATTTTTTGTGCAAAATAAACTGAATCAGGATCAGAATCCAATCTGGTTCAAGCAAATTCAAGGGTTTTAGGTCTGGGGTCACCGGTTTACGGATAATCAAGGTTTCATTTTGGATCTCCTGAATATTGGCTATCCACGCTTGAAGCGCCACACCCGGATTACCGCGGGAATATTTGAAATACTCCGTAAACAAGCGGGCTTGTTTCCATTCTGCCAAATGTTTCTCGTCGTGCCCATCCAATTGGAAAGTCAATCCGGTGGAACGGTGTCGCCGTAAAATTAAATCCTTCAATTGTTCCGCATCAAACGGGGGGCAAGAGATTACTTCCAGCATGAGATGGTCTAAGTTACGTAACGCATTGATAAAATTGTAGCTATAATGATTCAAATTGAGGATAAAAAAGTATTTATCCCCATAATCCGTCATCAATTGTAAAATACGATTAACGACAACCATGCCGCCGGCACTACGCTCCCACCACATATCCAAATCATTGAAAACAAAAACACTATGAGCCGGTAAGGTATTAAAAATATCGCTATAGGGCAATTCGGACGCCACGGCATGTTGAACGGTTGTTTCAAACACGGCCAACTCAATTGACCCACCTTGTGGCGGGTCAATGCGATAAACCCGCCGCGTATCAAAACATTGATGCGCAATGAAAAGCGAAAGTGCCGTTTTCCCGGAATACCGCTCCCCAATGATGGCTAAGCCTCCGGCAATACCGCTCCGAAAGCGGCGTACTGCCTGCTCTGCGCGGGCGATCTCAGCCGTAGCACCGATCCAAAACTCCGTACTAATCGTAGGTTTACCGATGAACAACTGTTTATAGTAAAAGGGCAATGCCGCCAGAATCCGTTTTGGTGGCGAAATGGTATCGACCAGCGCCAACATGCTTTCCACCTTCCCCCCGGCGGTTTCAAGGGGTGAAGTACCCCTTGTGCGGGATAAGTTGCGGCTCTGATGGTACCACAATTTCACCAGTACCTCCCGTCCAAAACGATACAACTGCTCCAACTGTTCCTGAAATTTGGAGGGCACCGCTTGGTCCACTTGATGCTGCATATACTGCCCCCAAACACCGGTGGAATGGGTGATAAAGTACAAATTAATCTTTTCAAAGGTCTGTTTTAGATGGCGTTGGGTGGCTTCATTCAGGATGTTCAAGATTTTTTCGATTTGCTCTCGTTCGCTTTGGATAATCCGTATCCCATCGGTGATTTTTTGGACGGTCGCCTCGTAGACGGTCTCCAGATCAATCTCTAAATCGCTGAGATGGAGCGAGACCATGCGGAGTACATCACTGGTGGTGCCTAAGGCTTTGCTCAGTTTGAGCGGCAATTCCGCCATCACGGCTTGTAAAGGGCGCACAAATTCAGTCGCAATCAGATAATCCACCAGCCGCCGGAGGGATATTGTCAACACCTCAATGCGATCAAACTGGCGGTTTTCAATCATGTTGAGGGATTCCCCACTCATCACCTCAACCGTTTCCGGCAGTTCACCGGTAACCTCTTGAATTTCAGCGACAAGTTTGTCCATTGCCTCTTGGATATCAAAATCAACTCGTAGTTCTGGCATAACCGGCAGGGTATAGTCTGTTTTTTCCTGAAGATGGGTGCGCAGTTGCTCCAAGTCCGCCGTTAATTCTTGGAAGTTTTCACTGATATTTTTCTGCACACTCTGATTCAACTCGGACATCATTTTTTGCACCAGCATCCGCATCCGGCTCTGCAAAGAGGCTAACACAAGGTCAGTCAACAGAACATTCAGTACCAAATACTGATTTTTCAACCATAGACTTGGGACATTCAAAATTTGATCCCGTAATGCTTGTGCAGACTTCGGAACTCTGCGCTGGCGCCGGATAAATTGGTTGACATCGATCCGGTCGGCATCCTGAATCAGCCGTTGCAGGATGTGCCGGCTCTCTCGTAGCAAGGTATGGCGGCAAGTATTAAATTTCTCCTGATGACTTGCCGTGGTCTGCGCCGTAAGGGTCTTCAATTTTTCGCGTTCGGCGGCGATAACTTCCGGCGAAAACTCATCTGTTTGGAGGTGCCGGTCTAAAACGGATAAACTGGACTTTGCCTGTTCTAACAATCGCTGCACCTGATACAGATTTTGGTAGCTATCCACCCCAAATTCTTGCAATATCTGGTAAAAAAGGTGGCGTCCTTTGGTTTCTACATAAAAAATTTTAAGGTCACGTAACCGTACATCCTGCGTGATCACTTTTGCGGGATTTAGACGTGCTTTCTGCCACTTAAAAAGCTTCAGGCGAAGTGAATCTTCCGGCTGGATGGCAAACCGCTCGAGTTCATAGCCAACATTCAAGGTTTCTGGGGTGCGGTATGCCAGCTCGGTCATTTGTGAAAAAATCCACGTGATCCCCGCCTCCGCCATCTCCTTTTGGTCGGGCAAGTAATCTGTTTTAAACTCTGTGAGAATCCGGCGAGCTTGAAACAAGAAATTATTCCGAATTTTGGGGATCACCTTCTGTTGCCGTAAACGCTCCGTGGTGGAAACCTGCTTTTCCAGATCGGTAAATGTGCGCTGGATCAACTGGTTGATGGTGCCAATCAACTGTTGGTCTGCTCCGTACATCTCTTTCAAGTAGCAGTCGATGTAATCCCGCAGGAGGTCTTCCAACTGTTGGGCTAACTGCCGTAATGCTCGTTCCAGCGCATCATTTTGGGGAAAGATCAGTGCCGGCAGTTGAAATTCGGTAATAGGGGTGGTGTCATCCTTCAATTTGGGTTGTTTTCGCTCGATCCCGACAAAAATTTCCTCAAAATAGGACGAAGCCCGGATCAACAGCACCGTACCGATTTCATGAAGCAACCAATTGGTATTTGCAATAAATTGATCTACATTTTGCGGATTGACATCGGGCATCCCGATGATAGTCAGATCAGAATGCACGGATTCCAGTTTAATCAAGTCCCGAAAACTGCGCTTTTCAATGGCATTGTTGATCACTTTTACTTCGGCGGGGATGCGATATTCTTCCAATACTCGCCCCATATTTTTGATGATTCGGGGAGTAAGGGAACTGTCCTCATTCACAATCATGACCCGGATGAGCGCGTCGCGCCATTCATCCGAAACGCGCATAAATTTGACTAACATCAAAGATAAGCTGATATTATTACCGGAACCCCGCCACCAAATATCAATTTGCTGGCGTTTGCCATATCCAAACCGGTCATCATAATCAAGTAGTAAGAGATTATAATCCAGCTCGGTCATGGTGTGGAGCAAGTCCACAAAGCGTGCCGGATTACGGCTGTTGCGCACCCACCCCATCAGCACGGTATTGGGTTCAATTCCGGAAAATCCGTAGCTCCGCACAATCATATCAATACCGTCATAGATGTTGCGGCAGGTTTGGCGGCGCATAAAAATGCCGGTAAATTCATCCGGGTCGGTCTTCAACGCTTGGTTGGATTTGGAAAAGAGGACTTTCGTGGTCGTATCTTCAATGAGATCAAAATTGGAGAGAACACCCCGATTTTGTACCAACCATTTACCGAATTGCAACAAATGCGGACGTTTATCCGTGCCCCCACTAAATAGGATCACGTTGGGCTGCCAGTTTCGTTTGTGAAGGTCACTTTGGTTGAGTTTGAACAGCCCAGAGCGAACCACCGTAAACCAGACCCCTGCCCAGACATCCCCGGCATCTGTACCGAGTTCCTTGCGCTTGAGATAGAAAAAGATGCCGATCATGATCAGGGAGGAGGCAATCATTGCCACCACATCCAATAAAATCATAAACAGAAAGCAGACAACCGCACCGACAACGCTTACCCATGTGGGAATCTTAAATTCGGGACGGAAATCAGGACTTGCCCAACTTTCAATGGCATACGTCAGGTTGAGGAAACCGTAGGTGGTCATGTAAAACATGGAGACAATGCGGGCGATCAGGTCTAATTCCCCGCTCCAGATAGCAATCTCGGCAATAATGGCAGTAAAAATGAGGGCATTTCGCGGTTCGTTACCTTCACCAAACCCGATTCCGAAAAGTTTTGGTGTCACTCGATCCATTGAGAGGGCTTGTAAAATACGTGGTGCTCCCAAAATGCCCCCCATAGCAGAAGAGATGGTCGCCGCCCAAATACCACCCAATACCAGCGGTGACCACCACGCAATTTGCTTAAGAATGTTGTAATCCGTGCGAAGAACCTCGCCATCCACAGTTAGACCTAGAAAAATCGCCAAACTAATATAGATCACAAGTCCGGTTCCTACTGCCGCCATAGTGCCGACCGGAATCGATTTGTTAGGGTCTTTCAAATCTCCTGACATGGCAATACCCGCTGTGAAGCCCGTTACCGCTGGAAAGAATATCCCAAAAACCTCCGCAAAGGAGCGGGATTCTGCCGGCGCAAACAAATTCACGTGGGTGGGAACAAAATCATGGGAACCCAAAAAGATGGAAACGAGGGAGAGCGCAATCAACCCCAATACTAAAAATTGCGATTTTAAGGCAAGAGACGTGCTGATAAATGCGAGTGTCGTAACAACAAGCAACGTTAAAGAACCGGTGAGCCGCAAATCCGCTTTGGTCGTACCTAACGTGATGCCAAAAAATGAATCCAGTAGCGGTGAAAACGCCTCATTGAAACTTTCGGCAAAACCGACAATATACAGCGCAATACTAACCGCCGTTCCGGCATAAAGGGCAATACCCAATGCGCCACCAATGGAGAGTCCCAAACTGCGTGAAATGATATAATAGACACCTCCAGCTTTGACCCGCTTGTCTGTCGCAATGGAAGACACACTCAATCCAGTGGAGACCGAGATAATGTGCGCAATCAAAATAATCCCAATCGCTCCGATAATCCCGGCTTGTCCAACGACCCACCCGAGACGCAGGTACATAATCACGCCAAGGATCGTCAGAATCGATGGAGTAAATACCCCCGCAAATGTTCCGAATTTGTAACCGTTTGCCATGTGAGTTTATGAGTTTGATGAGTTTTATGAGTTTGGGAGTTTATGAGTTTATGAGTTTATGAGTTTATGAGTTTATGAGTTTGAGAGTTTGACGAGTTTTATGAGTTTGGGAGTTGGTAAGTTTTGGAAGTTCGTCACTCATCATTACCCATCGCCCATTGGTCAGTGCTCCCATTCTTCATTCATCCTTGCTTCATTGTCCGAGGTCTCGTACTAAGATCACCGTATGTACCATCATCTGTGGATCGGCAATCGCGCGTGCCTCCCAGACCAAGCTACTGTGCGAAACGACCCGCCAACCTTCTGCGGCATGTTGATTCAGCTCATCTTCCATGCGGTTATCCCGCCGGTCATCTCGCTTGCTCAGGGCGGCTTGCTTGAATTCCAACACTTTGTACTCAACCCTCGATTTTTCAGGTGAATTCCCCGCAGAGACCCGTTGTGATTGCAAAACAGCCCCCGCAAGGATTCCGATAAACATTAATAGTAGTGTCCAGCGAAAGACAATCATCATAACCTCCAAACATGATATAAAGTTGTCCCTAAACGGGAGAAATAATTTAATGACTGGCGCCAACGGCATCACCAATTGATTTCCAGCCATCCCGATCCATCAATTCAATCAAGCGCCGGCAGATGTTCCATACCGCACGGGGTCCTTCGTAGATAAAGCCCGTGTAAATCTGCACCAAAGATGCCCCTGCCAGAATCTTTTCGTAGGCATCATCACCCGTAAAAATACCGCCAACCCCGATAATTGGGATAGAACCATCACTCAGATGATAAAGTTGGTGGATAATTTCAGTTGATTTTCGGCGGAGGGGTTGCCCACTAAGCCCACCGGTTTGGGGTTCATCCAACCGGACGCCTTCGCGGGAGATCGTGGTATTGGTGGCAATGATCCCGTCAATGCGGTGTTCTTGCACGACGGTCACAATGTCTTCCAACTGTCCTTCAGTCACATCGGGGGCAATCTTCAAAAAGATGGGTTTGTGTTTATTATTTTTTGCTTGAAGTGCGGCTAAAATCTGGTGGAGTTCATCCTTGTTTTGCAGTTCCCGCAGATTGGGCGTATTGGGCGAACTGACATTTACCGTAAAATAATCCCCAAACGGGTACAATTTTTCAAAAGAAGCGCAATAATCTTCTACCGCCCTCTCTAACGGCACAACTTTTGTTTTTCCAATATTGATTCCCAACGGGATCGGACATGTCCTGTCCTGATAAAACTGCCGCAAGCGACGTGCAACCCGTGTTGCCCCATCATTATTGAAACCCATCCGATTGATAATAGCCCGATCCGCAGGATACCGGAACAGCCGGGGTTTAGGGTTACCCGGTTGTCCCTGAGCCGTCACCGTACCGACTTCAACATGTCCAAACCCGAAATGATGCCAGAACCGGATGCCATGCGCATTTTTATCAAACCCTGCCGCCAACCCGACCGGATTCGGGAAATGAAGCCCGGCGAACGACACGTGCAAACGTGGATTTTGGTATGTCAAAAGTGGGTCTATGAGGTGTAACATGGGTGAAGCCGCACGTAGAAATGCCATTGTCCCCTCATGTACCACTTCTGGGTCAACCTCAAAAACAAGTGGACGAATAAAAGACTTATATAATAATAGCATCATTAACTGACCCGATAATAGAGATATGTGCGAAAATTGGGTTTATGTAGCAACAGTATAGGCTATTTGACGGTCAAAGATCAATTTTTTTTTATGAACCGTTGCGCCAAGTGGGTGTCATTTGGGGTATGAGCTGTGAAATGGCGTCTTCTCTGCGTCCATCCACCCCGTAAAGATCAAATTCCTTGACTTTTCAGGGGTTTGGGTTTACCAATTTGATGAATTCAATTGATCATAAATAATCAATGTCATTCATCCCAATAACATCATATCAAGGAGGTTTACGATGCCATTTGAACTGACAGAAGAACAACGGATGGTCCGTGATATGGCGCGGGATTTTGCAGAAAAAGAGGTTGCCCCTCTAGCGCACGAGTTGGATGAGCAGGAACGCTTTCCATCCGAGACCATACCCAAATTGACCGAATTAGGATTTCTCTCCATGATGGTGCCGGAAGCATACGGCGGTCTGGAAGCCGACACGCTGAGTTATGTGCTGGCGGTAGAAGAAATTTCGCGGGCGTGTGCTTCCACCGGGGTTGTAATTTCGGTGCATAATTCGCTGTGTGCTTATCCGCTTTCCAAGTTTGGGTCGGATACCGCCAAAGCGAAGTACCTACCCCAATTGGCTGAAGGTAAATTAGGCTCCTATTGTCTGACCGAACCTCAGGCGGGGTCAGATGCGGCAAACCAGCAGACAACGGCTACTCTCGATGGGGATCATTATGTCCTGAACGGTACCAAAATTTATGTCACCGGTGGGGAACAATGCTCCTTTATGATGGTCATGGCAATGACCGACAAAAGCAAAGGCACGCATGGCATTAGTGCCTTTTTTGTGGAAAAAGCATTTGAGGGCATTAAATTGGGCACAAAAGAGAAAAAAATGGGGTTGAAAGGTTCCGACACCATGGAACTTATTTTTGATAATGTGCGCGTGCCCAAAGAGAATCTGCTCGGTGAAGAGGGTATGGGGTTTAAGATCGCCATGATCACGTTGGATTGTGGACGGTTGGGTATTGGTGCCCAAGCCCTCGGCATTGCTCAGGCGGCAATGGAAGAAGCGATCAAATACGCCAAAGAGCGGGTCCAATTTGGCAAACCGATCAGCGAATTTCAGGCAATCCAATGGATGATCGCCGATATGGCAACCGAAATTGAAGCCGGTCGTGCCTTGCTTTACCGGGCGGCAGACCTGAAAGATCGAGGCGAACCGTTCAGTAAAGAAGCGGCGATGGCAAAATTGTTCTGCTCCGAGATGTGCGGACGTGTCGTCGATAAAGCGGTACAAATTCATGGTGGCTACGGCTACATGCGGGATTACACGGTGGAACGGCTCTACCGGGATGCGCGTATCACCCGCATTTACGAAGGTACTTCTGAAATCCAGCGGCTGGTCATTTCTCGCCACATGTTGCGGAGCTAAACCAGAATTACGCATTCAAACTGAGAAGGGAAAACACAATGAAACCAATCGTTACACTGATGATCATTACCGGAATCCTCTTGAGCGGAACGGGGCTTGGAAGGGCACAAAATAACCTGATGTTCTCTGGTGACCCGAATTCCGTGCAAGCGGGTTTGACCGGCGGCATGATGGGCGGTGTTGGTGTCTCGTTCATTGAAGATGATGACGGCGAGATGGAAACGTGGGTTAATCTTAATTTGCAGCCGGAACTTCGCTTTGGTAAATTTGGCATTGGGCTTCATTTGGATCTGTTGGTTAATACGGCGCCCGATTCTGGAGAGGACGCCATCCGAACGGAAGATTTAGAATTTACCAAAATTGTGCGGTATCTAAGCTACGGTTGGAAAGGGTCGAAGCCGCTTTACGCCCGCCTCGGGGATTTGTCGGGTTATTCACTGGGGGATGGCTTTCTGTTTTATAGTTACAGCAACCAAATCAATGAAGATAACCGCAAATTGGGGCTCGCCGTTGACGTAAATCTGGAAAAATTCGGCGTGGAAACCGTGACCACTGATTTGGGTCGTTTGGGCATTATCGGAGCCCGCCCCTATGTTCGTCCCCTCAAATTAGCAAACCTGAATGTACCTCTTTTAGACAAGTTGGAAGCCGGTTTCACCTTTGTGGAAGACTTTGACCCCGACGAAAACACCAACACGGATGATGAAACGATTGCCTACGGGATCGATTTAGGGCTACCGGTTATCCAGACCAAACCCTTGAACCTACGGTTGTACTGGGATTGGGCGACCATCACAGCGCAAGTGCCGCAAATGGATGGTTCATTTGAGGAAATTGACGGTGCGGGTCAAGCGCTCGGTACGGCAGCCACCTTTAATGGCTTGGGGTTATTGACCCTGAACGCCCGTCTGGAGCGCCGCTGGCTAGGTGAAAACTTTATTCCCAATTACTTCAATGCTCTTTATGAAGTTCACCGGGCAGAACGCGCACAGGCGTTGCAAACTGTCGAAGAAAAAAGCGGTACATTTGGTGAACTAGGCGGGGATTTCCTCGGCAAAGCCACCCTCAAAGGTAGCTACCAGTATATTGATGACATCAAATACAGCGGGGTTTTCCATGCGGAAGCCAGTATTCCAGATGCGATCCCCAAAATTTGGGCATTTGCCGCCTATGATCGCACCCACATTGAGACCATGACCGGCACTTACGGGCTGTTCAAGGTCAACCAGTATTCTTTGGCGTATGTGGATGTGGGCTATAAACTTAAAGAGGTACCGGACATTATACTGGTGATGCATTACGAGTGGTCTTTCCGGGAGAATGAAGAAACCGGTGAAATTGATACTATCCAGAAAATCACCCCCCGTATTCAGGTTAATTTTACGTTTTAGGCTCGACGGCGAGCCAACACGATAACCCCTCACGCAAAACGGCGGCTGAAACCAATCAGCCGCCGTTTGCATACCCCCTTACCAACCACTTTAATCCGTTTCAATCAGTGGACTGTACCAAAAAGATGGTGGATTTCCTCTGCCATCTTTGTGGCAAAATAGGGCTTCTTCAGTAGCCGATCGATGCCCCATTTTTCTTTTTCCAGATCAAATCGAGACTGCGTAAATACGGCAGTAAACAAAATAATTTTAACATTCGGGTTGATAAACTCTTTGATGCGTTTACTCGCCTCGAAACCATTCAGATATGGCATTAAGCCATCCATGATAATCACCTTGATCTCCTGATCACGGGCGTACTCCACAGCTTGTTGGCCATCATTGGCAGTCACAACCTCAAAACCGTTTAACTCCAGACTGGTCTTCACCAATACCCGCATATCATTATCGTCATCGGCAACCAGCACCTTTCCTTTGAAGTTCATAAGGGACTCCCTTTGGTTAAAGCGTAAAAAAGGCGAAAACATAACCCGCGCGAAACAACTGCAAAGCAGTGATTACAGTGTAACCGAATTTGCATACCGGATCAACTCTTTTTTTTACAACTCAAAAACCCCGAATGTTTAACTACATCCGGGGTTTTCAGAGAATACACAAGGGAATTACGCCCGAGCCGGGTCATTTAATGGTGACTTTATAGCTCATCTGCCCGCTTTGCCCAGGAGTGAGTTCTAGCACATTAACATTCACGTTTGTAAAATCAATTGAAATGGAGTGTCCATCATATCCCCCACCGTCATTATCCCCATCATTGGCATCGGCGGTCAGATAAATGGTACTGCCATCGGGACGGACAAACTCAATATCTTGCGAACCCGCGCCGGTATCAAAACCATCATACACGATGTTCACAAATTCTGAAATTGGGTCGGAGAGATCAATTTGGAGTAACGTATCCGCACCCGCATTGATATATGTCACCGTATAAAGCAGGGTATCTCCGGGTGACGCCACCGCTTTATCAACCGATTTGACCAGTTGCATACTGCCGGTCTGCACATCGCCCACCGTTGTCATATCCGTGACACTGCTGGTAATTGCCGGATTATTGACTGACGTGGCAGTAAAGACGGTAACATCCACAGCATTATCTGGTGTGCTGGTGGGTACAAACGCCGTCACAATAATATCCACGGTACCCCCTGCCGGCACATTACTCAATGAGGTAATCGGGCTGCCGGTTGGGTTTCCACTGCCATCATCCAAGTAAATCGCCCACGCCCAGCCCCGTGAACTGGTAAAGCTTAGATTGACATCATCTGGCACACTTCCCAAGTTAGTCACATCATGGAAGTAATGGACTCGCGTCCCTTTCGGTACCGTCCGGCTTTGATCTGGCAGAATAATAATACCGCCCAGATGTACCGTAGCCGAGGCATCTGGTCCGGGGCTGTATTTGCGCCGGTAGGTACTGGTCGGATGGCTATACCACGTATCCACCTGTGCCGTATTGGTAAAGGCAGTACCTAAGGGGACGATGTCTAAAATATTACTATCCACAATCGCACTGTAATAAATCACCAAGCTATCACCGCCGGAATTGAGAGAGTCGCCGCTACCAAACGTCCAGGTAATTCGTCCGGTCGTAGAATCATAGACCGCCAAACTCGGGGTTGTCGCCACATTATTGATCTCGTATGCCGGAGCGGGTGAGCCAGTGAGCGGATTATCCGAGCGCATCCCATTGGGCACGACATCTGTAATGATAATATCATACGCTTTCGCTGGGGAAGAGCCGCTATTGACCACCTCAATGCGGTATCGAACCGTATCACCGGCGGCAACGGTCTGTTTATCCGCCGTTTTGGTGATTGACATTCGAGGCTGAACGATAGTATGGCTGGTTGAGGCGTATCGCGACTCATAATCCGCCGCCAGATCATCACTAAAACCATGGTTCACGTAATTCCAATTTACACTGGCATTATTGGTCACCGTTCCATCCACGCTGGTATTGAGGAATAAATTTTGTCCGGTGGAATTTTTGCCGGTCACATCAACGGTATAATAAACATAGATGCTTTCCGGGCTAGTGTTCGCATTGGTGATCGGGTTAAACTCCCAGCGGGGGATAAACCGGCGGAATGAATTCAGCGAATCCGAGATGTCAAAGGAGGTCAACGCCGTATTGGGATCGGTAATGCTGGCATCACTTCGTCCATAGGATACGGTTGTGGTATCCATGCGGGTGGCTTCCGGTAACGTATCGACCACCACCGGATAATAGATCACCGTTTGCCGGGGCAATTCGACGGTCAGCGTATAGGATTGCCGGTCGCCGATGCGCCAGGTAGTGCCGGTTGGTGTTTTGGTAATGGTCGCGCCTTCAATCGCCACCACACCGGCGGAATCTGGACCCACATCCGCATAAGCAGGGGTCGAATCGGTGTCGCGTTCGAGTGGTAGATTGCCCGGCAACGTACTGTAATCGATCACATCCACCCGGTTCGTGATCAGTTTGGAAGATTCCATAATCTCGGAATTCAGAGTCGCCGTATATTCCAGTAAAACGGTTTCGGCGGTATCTACCCGGGCCGTCGCATTACTGGCATTGGTGATCAACGTGATAATCCATTCTCCGGTCGCCGCCGTGTAAGATCGACTGTAATCCACACCGTCAGTCAGAGCGCGTCCACCCGAGGTGAACGTGGTAATCGTCGGTTCGGTACCGTTCATTTCCGCCGGGATGGTATCCCGAATTACCACATCATAGGCGGCAGAATTACCGGTATTTTGAAATGTGACGGTGTAATTGACCGAACTCACTCCCGGGCGCACAATCGGATTACCATTTCCGTCCGTTCCGAGGTTGGGTGCAACCGGCGGGACATCCAAGTTCTTGACCAGATTGGAGATCGTTGGTTCGATGATAGTTGCTTGTACCGGATTGGATTGAATCTGGGTGACCGATGCTGGATTGCCATTGATGGTATTCCAGCGGAAACCTGCCCGGTTGGTCAACACACTATCTCGTGCCACATCCGGCGAACCTCCAAAATATTGTTGATCCACGTTCGTGCGCATCGTGATGCGATAGGGATTGACCGTCGCATTCCCCGGCAAACTTCCTAATGAGAGGGCAATGGTATCTCCCAAACCGGTATAGAGCGTATCAATGGAGCCGCTGTTATTCTGGAATCGCAGGTCAACCAGCGAGACACCATCCGGCAAGGTATCCAGAAAGACGGATTGGTAAGCCGTCGTCTGATTTGGTACATCAAATTCAATGATATAATAGAGCGTATCCCCGATGGTCGTTACAACATCCGTGCTATCGGTAGGGGAGGGGTCCACAAAAACGGAATATTGATTTTTGATTTGTGTCGGTAATCCATCGGTAAACGCTAAAGCAGTATCATTTTGGGTCGATTGGTACACCCGCTCAAAAGGGGTTGAACCGGGCAGACTGGAAAAGGTATCCACGACCGCATGGTTGACCATGTAGGCTGAGGTACCAATACTGGCATCGACTTGCAGTTGGTAATTAATCGTCACCGTTTCCCCCGGATAAACGGGTGTGTTTGCGGTACTATCAAATTCGATGGTAAAGACTGTGCCATCGTACAAAAGGGTGGTATCTCCCGCACCTAAAGTCCGTGCGCCGACCGTGATTGAAATCGATAAGGTGGTGGGGTCGGTATCGCGCATACCCTGCGGCACGGTATCCCGAAAGACGGTTTCATAGGCAACTCCATCCCCGACATTATCAAACGTAACGGTATAATTGACAATCTGCGTTCCCGAGACCGGATTACCGGTGGTCTGTGTCTTGACAAAATTCGCAAATTCCGGCTCATTGACATACGTGGTGACGGTATTCGTAACGGAACTTAACTGCGTCCCCACATCATCATTGATGTAATTCCACGTGAAATAGCCGGTATTACTGAACGAATCGGTACTATCGACCGGGCTTCCCCCATTGAACGTGGAATCCACACGAGCGGTAATATCAATCGTTACCGTTAACCCTGCGGCGCCACCGAAAAGAGAATCAAACTCGGCACCGCTCACTTGGACCAGAGTTGTCCCATTCCCTTGCGGTGTCTCCGTAATCGTCCCATGCGTGGTACTGGTGTTTAGAACCGTTAGCCCATCTGGGATGGTATCGCGGAAGACGACATCGTAAGCAGTAGCACTATCCGGCACAATAAACTGAATCTGGTAATAAATTTCCTCACCGATCTGCACCGAATCCCCATCCGCCGGCGCATGATACTGGGTCGTCACCGATTTAGACGAGGTGGGACCTCGCGTATAAAACGTATTACAATCTGGACCCACTTGGGTATAGACGCGCTCTGGGGTGACATAGGCACTGTCCGCGGGACCGGTGAAGTTCCCATACTGGGCCGTATCTTTAATGGAGGTATAACTGAGCACAGCGGCACAGTTCTGCATGGTAACACCTGCCCCAATGGAGGAATCAACCGTCGCGGTATAGGTTATCGTAATGACTTCATTGGGGTCCACCACGGCAGTAGCGGTGGTATCAAACGCAATGGTGAGTACCCCTGTACCGCTGTTAAAACTGGCGTTAAAATCCGTTCCGGAGGTAAATGCACCATCGGTACTACTGGTAATTGCTACCGTACCAGAAGGATCGGTTAAGCGCATTCCGATAGGCAACGTATCCACCACCACTACATCATAGGCAGGGGAATCAAAGTTATAGCCGGGGTAATTATTATCAAAAGTCAACGTAAAGGGGATATTTTCGTTTGCTTGTACCGTATCATCGGGGGTCGTGTGGGTCTTCGTAAAACTGATAATCTGCGGTTCGATGACATAATAACGGATATTAGGACCGTAATCTTCATCTTGGGTCGTCGGATTCCCATTTTCATCGTACGTATCCCAATTAAAATCATTCACACCGCGATTTTGGGTCCGGACTCGCAGTTCATCGCTAACGTCCACGACCCCGTTGAGTGGACCCGCCTCATTTTGCCCACTGCCACCCCCGTGATAATTGCTCATGACACTCGCAATAACGGTAATGGTGACCAGTGAGTCGCTCGCTCCGGCCCGGATTCGATCCCATTGGACTTCAAAACCACGATACGTCCCTGTCCGAATATAATTGAAAATATTGGGGTTATCTCCACCATTAATGGTAATTTCCTGAATTTCCCAGCCATCATCCAATTGAATCAACGCATTTGGATTATAGGCTTGCGTATATGCCGGCACGGTAATTTCGTAGGTAATGGTGGTATATTCCCCAATGGTAATATGGGGGCGATTTGATCCACCGTCATATGTGGTGGACTGCTGTCGCGTAAAGCTACGGGAAAGCGTGACATTGGGGGTCTGAAAACTAATGGATTGCAACAAGTTCGGGTCATACGTGCGTTCATTTGCACTGGTATCTGGCATGGAGGTATAACCGGTTATATCTGCATAATTGGAGAGGGTCACCAAGGTTTGACCAGCGGTTGCGATTCCATTTGCCGAGATGGTATCATCAACATCCACCGTGTACTGAATAAAGAGCGTATCCAAGGGTGCCAGACCCCCTTGGGTGCTATCTCCTTGCGTTTTGAAGGTTAAAATACCTGTTGCCGCCGTGTAGGTGGTATCAATAACCCCTAACACGACGAGATCACGGGTGCTACCGGCATCTGGACGGATTTCCACCGTATTGATCGTGGGTGTTGCATTTCGCATCCCATACGGCAGAGTATCCGCAATGGTAATTTGATATGCCGGAGACGTTCCACTGTTGACCGCCCGCAACGTGAACACAATTGTGGAATCCCCATTGATCGTGCCCGAAATGTTACTGGTTTTGCTGAATGTACTGACGTTTGGCTCAACAATATAATAATCAATGGTACGGGACATCGTCGTCGGGAAAGCGTTATGATTGTAATTGACCCCGTAAATGGAAAAATCGGTATAACCGGTATTCGGTAGTTGGGTGGGAATGGTGTAATCATTTCCCGGCACATCCTGCGGTCGCGTGGCATATTGGATAACAACTTCCCCTTGACCTCCTGGACTCACAAAATCCGCCACAGTCCAGACCAATGACGGCGCCGTTGAATCGGATAACGTGACGGTCGAACCGGTGGTATTGGTAATAATACTGAAACTGCCCGGCACATACTCCATACCGGTCGAAATGGAATCACCAATGGTCACTCCGGTATAATTCCCCGCGGCAAACAGATTGAGCGAATCTCGATGGAAAATGGGATTCCCGATGGTTCCATAGGCGGTGCTGTCTGAGGTCACGGCGCCGGGCTGCACGGTGGACCAGTGAACTTTGTTAAATTCCACTCCGGCAACCGTTACAATCGCCGGGGTCGTATCATAGCTATGGCGGCAGATACGGGTACCCGCGCCATCCACACACCAGCCTTCCACTACACCCAATACATTAAGGGAATCGGGCCCAACAATCGCGCTAAAAACCGCCGATTTGGTATCATTTCCGCCAGCCGCTTCAATGGTATCAATATCGGTATAATCCCAATAAAGAACGCTATCACCGATAATCGTTGCCACACCTAATGAATCTACCCCGCCTCCTTGTCCACTTTCTTGCACGATACTACTAAATCCGTTACCGAGTTCAATGTTGAGATAAAGAGAATCCGCGGCACCATCTCCCACATTCGTCAAGGTTACGGTAAATGTAACGCGTTGACCTAACCCTGCCGTTTGCAAGGTGGGTGTAATGTCGATATTCACATTGGGGGTGAGGGGATTAACGGTTGTCGTTGCAGGTGGGGATACAATTGGGTCACCGCATGTGTTGGTATAATCTAGGTCAACAACATTATCACTTGTCGGTACGATACCGGGGTCACTATTCAAGTCGGAATCACAATAGGTACCATCACCTTCCACCCGAAACGTAATGGTGATCCGCTCACCCGGGATGATGGTATCCACTTCGGTTGCCCATTGGATGATAGTACCACCGGCAGACGTATCGGGCTCCGTATCGGCAAAGGTACGTCCGGTGGGCAAACCGGTACTAATATACGTACTCGTAATCGTTGCCGTGCCCTGATCATAGACATAGCCTGTGGGTAGGGTATCCGTGACGACCACATTCCGCGCTACGGAACTCGGCATTCCACCGGTGGTATCGTTATCCACAATGATACGCATCTCACCGCCACAGGTGCTAAAATCTGCCGAGGAAACCACGCTTGTCGCCCCTGCCACCGAAGGTTGCGTCACCACGGTTCCAGAGGTGACACTGGTAAACAAATCCCGGCAACTACTGGCATTACATCCCCAATACACATACGCCAAATTCGTGACCGGGTCCACACAACTATCCACAACAGTATAAATATAATATTCCGACAACCCTAACGGCAGGTCCGATGCTAAGGTAAATTCATACGCTCCATTCACGATGTTGACACTACTGATCGCCGGTGCACTCCCTTGGGGAACAATTGTTTGATACTGCAAATTGGATGGAATACTATCCCGAATGAGAGCATTCTGGGCAGTGGCATTTCCATTATTATAAATCTGAATGCGATAATAGACCGGTTCGTTATAGGACGCATAAATGGTATTACTCCACGACCCTGTCGTATCTTTTGCCACATCCTTATTTAAGGTGATGATCGGCTCTTTAATCTCGATGGTGATCGAGTTAGAGAGTGAAATTTCCGTTGCTGTTGAGGTGCCCGAGGTATCCACTTGGCACGGAGTCGAATACCGCGCCACCGTACTGGTACGACGATTCGCCGAAAAATCACAGGTCGTACGAACTTCAAAGAAGATTTTGAGGGTATCCCCCACATCCAGAGAGGCTAATTCAGGAATTTCGGTTTTCGTCCAGAGCAACAAGGTATCGCCGGCCGTAAAACCAGCCGGGTCATTTGTGGCGGTACGTGCACCACTATTGAGTTGAACTTTCGTCGTTCCGGTTTGATATTCAAACCCCGTTTGAAGAAAATCATACTCAGCTTCGATATTATAATCCGTAGTTGCCCCATTATTGATCAAATAGATTGCTAAGGTATCCGTCGAACACAACTCGACGGAATCTGGCACCACATTTCGCGCCCGTAAATTGGAGTTCGGGACGGTAAATCGGGGAACACCATCTTTGACGATGGGTGTGGCACAACTTCCCGGACAGTTTTTGTACCATGTGGTGGTAGAAGAGGTCTGATCGGCTAAATCACAATCGGTCCCTTTCAGACGGGTAAAAACGGTAATGGTATCCGTTTGACCGGGCGCAAGGTCGCCCAAATCAATATCAAAGGTTGTCTTGTTGACTTGATAATTAAACGTAATCAATGAATCTTGACGACTACCGTTCACATAGACGGAATCCAGCCGCAGATGTTGCCCAATGGAATCATATAAGGCCGTATTAAAAGCGGTGCCGCTTCCGGAATTGGTCACATAAATAATCCAACTCGGGTTGATATTCTCGACGGTCACATCGTTTGGAGTAAAAATCACACTGACATCGGCAACAGTATTCAACAACGGTTCATCACTATTGGTCACTGAACCATATACCGTACCGCATGCATCTCGCTCGTGGAGTGCGACATTCAGCAATTTTGGCGTCCCGCAGATTTTAGTCAGGAGCAGTCGAATCGTTCCGGTGGCGCTGGTATTCGGCGTGTTCAGGAAGCGGAACACTAAACTATCAGCATAGGCGGTCGTATCCGAAGGCAATACCCCACCAAATCCGGTGATCGATGTGACGGAATTATACAGGTAATTTGTCGTTTCAATAACAACTTCAACGGTATCCGCATTCCAGTTGGAACCGGAAACACCCACCAGATCAATATCAACGGAGATCGTATCACAATCGGCAACAATATTTCGTGAAAAATTAGGAGTAATGGTGATATTGGGGGTCGGAATGGTAAACGACAGATTATCCGTGGCAAAAGCTGGGTCGGTACAATTATAATCTACCCGGGCGTTAATACTCGTGGTGGGGGTACAATCGTTATAAATTTTTGCCTGAATCGTTCCCGTACCGACAGGCAAGCTCGAGCCAGCAAAAGAAAATCGCGTGCTGTCCCCCAACGTGATAATGGTCGGCTTAATATTCCCAAAGCCACTAACACTGTTGGTATCCACGAACACATAATCGGGGTGAATTAAGGTTACAAAAACCGAATCGGCGGTGTAATTGGTAATATTTAGGTCAATATCCACATCAAAGGTATCAAAGACGGCCGCCGCTTGGGAAAGAGCAAGGGTAATCCCCGGATTCGATTGCACAAAATTAACCGTCTGGACATAATCCCCATTACCACCGCCCCCACAACCGGCATTGTTACCGTTAATCGACAAGGTGGAAGTAGTCGGATACGTGAGGGTGGAATCGGGTCCGATATTGGGCGGGTCAAATGAGAGATCGTATTGGATAATCAGTTGGTCACCACGCACAAAATCATCGGCTTCATCGAATAAAAAGTCCAGTGTGATGTAGATCGAATCATTCGAGACGGTTGAATCCGCAACTGGAATCGGGTTGGGACCAAACACGGTGGAGTTGCTATCCGTTAAAGTGTAGGTGAGATTTCCTGCATATTGCATATTGGGATGGGTTGTAGTTGCCAAAAAGGTGGAATTGGTCCA
>RFFQ01000075.1 GCA_003697105.1 Gemmatimonadota bacterium
GCGTAACATATTATAAATAAATAGGTTACTATTCACAAAGCCGCGTCCCGTAAAATTGGGTCTGAAGCCTACTGGGTATATTTGATCTCACAAAATGGATCCGTTTGTGTGTTGGTTTAAGCACAATACCGCATAGCATTGATGATAACTCACTTTTCTGTTGACAAATATGGGCAATCCTGAGATAATACAAAATCAAGTGAGATATATCTTAATTATATTGTTCGTGGAGAAGGGCTTATGAAACACATACGGAACGCGATGATAATTTGGGGATGTATTTGGGGATTCTTTGTGAGTGCGAGTCTGGCTCAGCCGGTAAACACACCGAAAACCGGAACGCTTTTCCAGAAAACCGCCAGTATTCTGGAAACTATCCAGACCATGCAAGATTCGACACTCACCGGAGACATACCGATTGAGGTGGTTTCCAGTATAGAGATGTACCCCGCCAAAGCCCGATTTGTCCTTTCTCACGTCCTACCGGAAGGCTTGCCGGAAGAAGGCCGTCTCTTGAAAAAGCTTGGCGCTATTCCTCAAGAGTATAACTACGAACAAGGCATGGTTGAACTGTATTTAGAACCTTTGGAAGCCTATTACCATTACCAGCAAGGTGTCCTCTATGTCCCGAACTGGAAAACCCCGATTGAACAAGAATTTGCCATCTCCCGCAGTGCAGGTGTCGCCGTCCAAGATCAGGTCATCCAGCTGGAAAACTATCTGAAGCCCAGTACGACGCCAAATGCGGATTTGGGTCTCGCACGAAGCGCGGTCATCAATGGTAAAGCAATGGGGTTTGCCATTAGCTACCAGATGGGTGGCGAAGGGCGGACATTTGTGGATATACCTAGCGTGTTTAATACCGCCCGCGAAATGTTGCTAGAACCTCGCCTAGAAACCCTTGAATTCCAAAATGCACCTCCTTTTGTTCAGGAGGTCTATTTGTTCCCTTACACGTATGGCACGGTATTTCTCAGCCACATTGCCAACCGGATCGGTTGGGAAAATCTGGACATCGTCTATGTGGAACCCCCCGCATCGACGGAACACATTCTTCACCCGAATACCTACTTAGATTTGACAAATTTGGCGTACCGGGATGAACCGGATTCCATCTTTATACCAAACCTCACCGCTGATTTATTGCGTTCTTGGTCACTTGTTCATTCCATGGTGATGGGTGAATTTCGCACATTCCTGCTATTAAATCAATATGATCGAGCAAAAGCCCGCGCCGCCGCCGAAGGTTGGGAAGGCGACCGGGTGATGCTCTATCAAAATCCTTACAATGACGAATTGCTGATTTATCTTTCCAAATGGGAAAGTCATCTGGATACCCGCCAATTTTACTATGCCTACCGCAACGTGATCGAAGCAAAATACCCTGATGCCGAATTGGTGGAATCCACGGCGACCTCGCTCACATGGCAAAAAGAGGGTCTATACATCTATTTAATGCGATATAAATTTTACGTGCTAATTCTGGAAGGTGTACCGGAAAACTTATTGAAGCCAGTGTCTTCGGAAGTCATGCCGGTTAAATTTCGATAAACGATGGAGGTTTTCATGCGTATGTTCTTATATGTGTCGGTTTTGATGATGTTGGCCACTGTTACCGTGCCCCTATGGGGGGGTGAACTGGAAGATACCCTGCAACAGGTGTTGCAAAAGACGGCGCCGGATGAAACCGTCCCTGTCTTGGTTAAAATGAGCCAACAACTGGATGTGGAAGCCCTCAAAGCAGAAATGGACGCGGCGCGCATCTATTCCCGCCGGGATCGCCATCAGATTGTGGTCGAAGCGGCACAGTCATTAGCACAGCAAACTCAACCGCAAATCCTTGATCAGCTTAACCGGCTCCAACAAACCGGGCAGGTGACCGCATATCATGCCTTCTGGATTAGTAACATGATTTATGTGCAAGCAAAACCCAGCGCCATTCAGGAACTCGCCCAACGTGCGGATGTGGGAATCATTTATATGAATCGCCGGGCAGAACTCCGTACGGGATCGCCCGGCAACGTAATCAACAAACGAAAACCCGTTGGAAGCTTGCGCGACCTCCGCGATGGCTTGGTGGTCATCAATGCACCCCAAGTCTGGGAGATGGGCTACACCGGACAAAACCGCTTAGTGTGCACCTTTGATGGTGGCTGTGATGGTAATCATGAAGCTTTTACCGACCGGTGGCGTGGCAATCGCCCTGAAGTACAGTGGTGGGAAGCCTGGCGCGACCCCTATGGCGATTCGCAATTCCCCTACGAAGCGGCAAATACGGTGAGTCATGGTACTCATGTGATGGGAATCTTAACCGGTAATCCACCAGATGCGGACCCGATTGGGGTTGCATACGAAGCCGAATGGATCGCCGCCGGTGTCCAATTGGGACAGCAATATAACGCCAACCTGATTATCGACTGCTATGAATGGGCGGCAGACCCAGATGGTGACCCCACCACCATCGATGATGTCCCAGATGTCATTAATAACAGTTGGGGCACCTCCGAAGATTGTGCGGACACATTTTGGGAGGCGATTGATGTGGTCGAAGCAGCCGGCATCGTCAACATTATTGCAGTTGATAATGCCGGACCCAGTCCCGGCAGTGTCAATTCCCCAGAAAGTCGGGCGGAAACCCCCACCAAAAATTTTGCCGTCGGGAATGTGAATCCCCATAATCCCGAACTGCCTATTGCCAGTAATAGTGGACGGGGTCCCAGCCCCTGCGATGGCACGTCCATTAAACCCGAAGTCACTGCCCCCGGCCAACAAATTTATTCCTGCCTAACCGGAAACCGGTACGGTACAAAGTCCGGCGCATCAATGGCGGCACCGCATGTGTCGGGAGTCGTCGCCCTACTACGACAGGTCAATCCCGATCTAACCCCGGATCAAATCAAAGAAATTTTGATGACCACGGCCTATGACCGGGGTGATGCCGGTGAAGATAACACTTACGGCTGGGGAGTAATTGACGCCCAAGCCGCAGTCAATTATGTGCTGGCTTATTTTGCCTCAATTCATGGTCAAGTGGTGGATAGCGAAACCACAGAAGGGATTCCGCAAGCACAAATTGAAGTGGCGGGGTCTAATCAACTCGAATTTGCTGATAATGAAGGTTATTATAGCCTTAGCCTGCCCGCCGGCAACTGGACTCTAACCGCCACGGCTTACGGTTATCATCCCAGTGACACCGTCGCCTTTCAACTGGACGCAGCAGAAATCGTGGAATTCGATTTCCTTCTCACTCCGATGGGCGAAGGTGGCTTGCAAGGTCAGGTTACCAATCGAGACGCGATGCCTATCCGTGACGTTCGCCTCCAATTCCCCGGCACCCCCTTACCGGACGTGTTCACCGACTCCTTAGGGATGTTTGAAGTGGACGGGATTCAGGAAGGTCTGATCACGGTGGACTTTTTTCATCCATTTTACCAATCCCAGCAGGTACAAACTGAAATTGAAGCAGGAGCGGTCACCGAACTAAACGTCACCTTGAATGACCTTCCGCAAGTGCTCATCTGGGAACCCGACGGCGATCCGGGTAGTGGCGCCGAAATTCAAGCGGCACTTGCCGCAAACGGTATCTCCAGCACGCATCTACAGGATGAAGATTTGCTCTATTACCCTGACCTGAACTATTTCCGGGCGATCTTTGTCTGTTTGGGTATGTACGATGACAACTTTGTCATCGCCAATAACAGCCCAATCGGGCTGGCTCTGGCAAATTATATCGAAGCGGGGGGGATGGTTTACTTGGAAGGCGGTGATTGTTGGTATTGGGACCCCGGTCATGGTGGGTATGACTTTAACAGCTTATTCGGAATTTCATCCAACTCCGATGGCTCCGGTACGGATGAAATTCGGACTCAAATTGGTAGCAACGGCGAATTTGCCGAGGGATTCCGTTTTGAGTACAACGGTGCGTTTGAGTGGGTCGACCACCTCCAGCCAACCGGTAGCGGCTTTGGGGTCATCTACAATGAAAATCCATTTTTTTATACGATGGTCGGTAACCAGACCTTCCAGTACCGCACCGTAGGCGCTTCACTCGAATTTGGAGGGTTGATCGATAGCGGCGAAAATACCAAAGCGGCATTGATGGACTCCATCATCACCTTTTTACTGCTTGAGGATTTGACCGATGTAGAAACCCCGGATACCCAACTCCTGACACCTAAATCCTACGTCTTGTATCCAAACTATCCCAACCCGTTCAATCCCAAGACGACGATCCGGTTCGATCTGCCCCATGCGGACAACCTCAGCCTGAATATCTACGATCTCAATGGCAAATTGGTACAGCGCCTCATCACGAATCAACCCTATCCCGCGGGATCGCACACGGTGGAGTGGGACGCCGCAGGTGTACCCTCGGGAGTGTATCTCTACCAACTGGAAACCCCCAAGTTTAAATCCAAAATCCAACGTGCCGTGGTGCTGAAATAGTCCCTGAGAAAAAGCAAGCCGCTGATGCTTAAATCCCCGCAATAATTTTGGCGACTTCTTCCACAGTCGTCACCCCGTCAAGCAATTTACGCAGGGCATTCTGTCGCATAGACACCATGCCCTCTTTTATTGCCTGTTTGCGGATGTGCACGGTAGAGGCATTCTCTTTGGTCAAATTCCGTAAGGATTCAGACATTGCCATAACTTCGTAAATTCCGCTTCGTCCAAAATAGCCTGTCTCCCGGCAATCGAGGCACGGGTACCCTTTCTCCTTTACACCTTTGCCGTAATACAAAGTCACAATCCGGTTGCTCTGGATTTCCAGATTCAGCGGCTTCAAATCTTCGGATGTGGCACGATAGGACGTTTTACAGTGATCACAGATTTTCCGCACCAACCGCTGTGCCACCGAACCCCGCATGGTGGATGCGATCAAAAACGGCGGCACGCCCATATCGATTAAACGGGTGATGGCGGAGGGAGCATCATTGGTGTGCAGGGTACTCAGCACAAGGTGACCGGTCAGGGCGGCTTGGATGGCATAGGTCGCGGTCTCTTTGTCCCGAATTTCCCCCACCATAATCACATCTGGGTCTTGCCGTAACATCGTGCGGAGTACGTTGGCAAAGGTGACATCAATCTCTGGGCGAACCGCCACCTGATTGAGCGGCTCATAGACCAGTTCAATGGGGTCTTCGATGGTACAGATATTGATCTCTGGAGTGTAGATTTCCCGCAAGGCAGAATAGAGCGTTGTGGTTTTGCCGCTACCGGTTGGACCCGTGACCAAAACCATGCCATTGGTGGCGTGGATAAACTCATTGAACATCTTCAGGTCTCGTGAACCAAAACCGAGACTCCCCAAATCTTGCAGCAAAATATCGGGGTCAAAAATACGAAGCACCAGTTTTTCACCAAATGCCGTTGCCACCGTTGAGACCCGCAGTTCTACCTCCTGCCCCTTATAGACGATCTTAATGCGTCCATCCTGAGGACGGCGTTTTTCGGCAATATTCATCCCCGCCATCACTTTGATCCGGGAAACAATCGCCCGGTACACCAGCCGGTTGATATAGTAAACCGAATGCAACACACCATCGATCCGGAAACGAACAATACATTCTTCCCGCTTGGGTTCCAGATGAATATCACTGGCACGCTGTTCAAAAGCGTAAAACAGCAAATGATTCACGGCTGTGATAATCGGCTGGCTATTCGGGTCTTTGCCCTGTTCGACCTCCTTACCAAACAGGTTTTCCAAACTGTCATAATCGCGGGTACTAATGTTCCGTTTTTTAAGATTTTTCTCTGCCGCCGTAATAGAGGATCCCAAACCGTAAGACATGTTGATAATCTGGTCGATGAAGCGGCGGGAGCTCAGCACTAAATCCACTTCTGCACCGGTTGCATTTTCAATATCTGCGAGAGGGTAATCTTCAAAAGGGCTGGGTACGGCAATGGTAACGTTGCGACCCGAATGATCGACCACAACCACATGGTGCATCCGGGCAAATTTAGCGGAGAGATATTTCGCCGTCAGGGAGGTATCCAACTCCATCGGGTTGAGTTGGACATAGGGGATATTGAGGTACTCACCGAGGACGCGTAACAGGTCATCTTCGGAAAGAATATCGAGGGAGGTTAGCGCTTCTTCCACATTGAGCGCCGTGGCGTACCGGTGCTGTTCCACATCGATCACTTGCTCTTCCGTAATCAATCGCTGTTCGCGCAAAATATCGTAAATTTGATCGCGGCTGATTTTGTTATACATGCGACTTCATTAGCAGAAGCTCATGAGGTTCGATCCCGGACACACTTGATCAATGCCGCCCGGTCACTGGGATCAATTCGAGTGAACGAAATACCAATCTCATATGGGTTCGTCCCCTTTTCGTCATATTGAACCACTCGAACCACTTTTGCTTCCGCCTGAATAACGCGTTCTTGTGGTGTTAGATCAATTTGTAATCGTAGATTTTGATCCAACTCTAGCGGTTGATCGGTGTAAAATAGAATCCCCCCGCCGCTAATATTTTTGGAATGGGTGCGCCGGTCATGGGAGTTATCCATCAACTGGTAGCTGACCGGATATATCGCGTCCACCCGGACAAAAATGCGCCGTTCTTGAAAGAAAAGGCAAACCCGGTTCTTACCATCTTTTTTAGCACGATACATGGCTAAATCCGCCTTTTCCACCAGTTCTCCGGGGAATTGAGCGTCAATGGGGAAAGAGGCAATACCAATACTGACTGTGACTTGCTCGAGCCACGCTGGATTATCACCGTTACATTCTTCGTAATGCTGGGCAATCGCCCGGCGAATACGTTCTGCCACATAGACAGCTTCTTGACCGCTAGTTTCCGGCAAGATCACCGCGAATTCTTCTCCCCCGTAACGCACGGGAATGTCCGCTTCCCGCAGACTTTTACGGATCAATTCCCCGACATCGGTCAAGAGTTGGTCACCCACGCTGTGCCCGTAGGTGTCATTGTATTTTTTGAAGTTATCCACATCCAGAAAGAGCAAGCTGGTATTGAGGTCGTACCGTTTGGCGCGGTGAATCTCCCGAAACAAAACTTCTTCAAAATAGCGCCGGTTGTAAAGTCCGGTCAGAGCATCGGTCAGAGCAGACCGTTGGGTTTCTTCAAAAATGGCGATTTCAATTATTTTAGGGTTTTCTATTTTTTTATTTATATTTATAAAATAATCGAGCATCGCCACGCGCAACCCCACATTCCGTTGCAAGGTTTGGGTAATCTCTTGGTGATGCTGCAGGATGGTGTTCCAGTGCATTTCGGCTTCTTCCGGTTCAAATTCCAGATGGGTCAAAAATTTGAGTACATCACTGTAAACCTCGCGCGGGTCCCGGTGTTGGAGGTCTCTACTGGCACGGATCAACTCAATGATTTTACTCACATTTTTGTCGTCTTCACCCAGTGTATCAACAACGGTTTGAATCAATTTATCATGTAGTAACATAGCGTCCTCAGCTTATCTCTTTATTGAAACATTAATGCGCGTTGAAAATCTGCCGGACTGGCGGCAGCGGCCACAGCGGTTTCCAATGTAATATCGTTATTACGGTACAGTTCGGTCAAATGTTGATCGAAGGATTGCATGCCGTATTGCATCTTCCCATTTTCGATGGCATCTTTGATTTTCATCGTTTTATCGGGGTCAATAATATACTCTTTGATGAGTTCGGTACAAACCATCACTTCGACCGCAGCGATACGACCGCGCCCATCACTCCGGGGCAACAGCCGTTGGGAAATCACACCTTTCAGCGTGGATGCCAACTGATAACGAATTTGCCCTTGCTGGTGCGGTGGGAAGGAATCAATAATCCGGTTCACGGTTTCGGTCGCGTCCAAGGTGTGCAACGTACTAAAAACGAGGTGACCCGTTTCTGCCGCTTTAATCGCGATGGAAATGGTCTCCACATCTCGCATTTCCCCTACCAGAATCACATCGGGGTCTTGGCGCAATGCTGCCCGAAGTGAAGTTGCAAAGGATTCGGTATCCAGCCCTACTTCCCGTTGGTTGATCGCCGCCATATTATCTGAATAGAGAAATTCAATGGGGTCTTCAATGGTTAAAATATGGACGCGTTTGTGCTGATTGATATGGTTGATCATTCCGGCAAGTGTTGAGGATTTCCCACTCCCCGTGACCCCGGTAACCAAAACCATGCCACGTTCTTCCATGGCTAATTTTTTGATGGTCTCTGGCATACCCAGCTTATCGAGTGTGGGAACTTCTAAGGGGATTTTACGCAGAACGACACCCAAAGTACCCCGTTGCCGGAAAAGATTTACCCGAAACCGCGCCACACCGGGTACGCTGTATGCGGTATCAAAGTCGCGCAATTCATCAAATTTTTCGCGTACATTTTCATTGACTAAACTCAGCGCAATATCACGCGTATTTTGGGGGGTCAGTTTTTGGAACTTCGCCGGACGCAACTCTCCGTTGATGCGTAACAGTGGCGGACTTCCCACTTTAAAGTGGAGGTCGGATACCCCATCGATTCGTACTAATTGTGCCAAAAAGTCATTAATATTCATAGGCATTGGTTATTCTCCTTACCATTGAAACGTCAAGCCGGCAGTGATTTGAGCCGTCGGTTCTTCATAATTTAACCAGTGCTGGTAGGTTTCATCAAGCAAATTTATCACATTCAGATGGGCTTCCAAATGGGGTATAATCTGTTTTTGTGCCTGCAAATTAACCAACCAGTAATCCCCCAGCGTCGTCTCCCCGGTAATATCCGCATATTGTTGACCGGCATACTGCGCACTCAGTTCCAAGTTATATTCATTTGGAATCGTCCAGCGCAATTTGCCGATCAACTCCAGTTGGGGATGGTACGGTACTTTGCTATCCCCAACCACCAATGCACCCCACTGTTTGCTATCCCGAAATCCAATGGTTTTGCTCTTGACGCCCATCCCCACGGTCAAGCGGGCGTTCATTTGGTAATCAACACCTCCGGTGAACTGGTGCTCCGTGACATCACCGTTGGCGGGTATCCATCGACCCGGACGGTCACCATACCAAAACAGATAATCATCAATTTGAATGTAATGGTATCCCCAATTGAACCGAAATTTTGAGAGGACATAATCACCCCCGACGCGGTAGCTGAACTGCCGTTTTTGGGGTACAATTCGCGCTTCTGGACTAAGATACGGATTTTCGGCAACCATTTCCGCAAGTGTGCGATAGCTCAAGCCGGGGTCAACGGTCATAAAGATAGTCCCATCCCCCCACAGCCAATAGGGCTTTGCAATAAAACGCAAATAGGGAGAGAACATCGCCTTAGATGTTCCTTGAGGGTTCATCGTATAGCCATCCAATTCAAAGCCAATTTCCAGCCCTAACTGGCTAATATAGTCATTGGGTTCAAATCCAAAATACGTCCGTCCTTGAACCGCATAAAACAGATAATCAAGGGTCTCTTCCTGTTGGGACGGTTCCAGCGAGATACCGCGCCATTCCCCTCCAAACGAAAATAGTCGCCCATTCCAGATTTTGTTCAAGCCTAAATTAAAACGAAATTGATTTTCTGCAAGAGTGTCATCGGTGGTGGTATCCGGGTATGTATGGGATAACGTTGTGCGGGACGCTTGGGCTTCGGAGGTTAAATGAAGCGTAGTAAATGGAAAGATTTTCAGGAGTGCATCTACATTCAAATGATTGTACAGGGCGTCTGTTCCGGTGATGTCATGCCCCATCAGCCCATAACCGTGGTTATCCCATGCCCCTTTGAGCGTCACCTGCGAACCTTGCGGGAAAAGATAGATGAGACCACTTTCAATCCCTTGTTGGCGGCGGTCAGAGTTACCCCCTACGCGGTCACTGGAGTAATGAACCGCTTCCCCAAAATAACGGAGATTGTTACGGCGGTCACCATAAAATAGATTCCCGGTGAGGGTATTGAGATTACCATAGCCAAACCCCAAACGAATCACGCGAGACCGCTCCGATCCGGATTGCACCAATAATTGATGTCCTTTATCTGAACGGAACATACCCGATACATCTTTTTGCCCGATCAAGGTGGGTGCTTGTGGCGAAAAGGTGTCTCCTACGTACTGACTTTCTTTTTTACTGGCGATCCGGACATGCGGGTCACCGTAAATCACCACATCCGACAAATCCAGTTCATTACCGGAGCTATCCGGCAATGTCACCGTTGGTAATATGGGAGGTAATTCTTTATCATCCTGAGCAGAGACAGAACAGAACGGTAGTATCACCAGACTGGTACAAATCCCGATCCACAACCATAACCATGTGTATTTCATGCGTAATAAACAGTGCCTTTCCTCTACAGAACACAGACATAAGTGACTGATTTCATAGTTATCTGATACATCAAAGATTATCATAATCCGCCCAGAATGTCAATAAAAAGAATCTGGCAGGTCACCCACAGGAAACGGAAGGCAAACAAAAAAGCGGCTTCTATAAAGAAGCCGCTTGGACGTTCTGGCGGAGAGGGTGGGATTCGAACCCACGGTAGGGGATAAACCCTACAACTGCTTAGCAGGCAGCCCCGTTCAGCCACTCCGGCACCTCTCCTATTCCTATAAAGTTTCTATCGTTTTGGCGGTGGGAGTAGGATTCGAACCTACGGTCGGCTCTCACCGACAACGGTTTTCAAGACCGCCGCAATAAACCACTCTGCCATCCCACCAAATTGGGTATGAACGGGTCTGGATTGGGCAATATAGCCCCTGAAGTGAATCTAGTCAACAAAAAAATGGAACGGAGTTGACGGCGTATCCCGGCCCAAACGATAGAGAACATTACCGGATCAGGATCATTTTTCGGGTCTGGTAGAAGTCACCGGTATGCAACTGGTACACATACATTCCACTTTGTACTGCCTGACCCGCTTGATCCGTACCATCCCAAGGGATGGTGTACGATCCGGAGCTTTGCAACGGCTGGTACCACTGCCGGATCAACCGCCCCGCCAGATCATAAATGGATAACGTCACGTTTGCCACTCGGGGTAAATCGTACCGGATCGTCGTGTTTGGATTAAACGGATTGGGCACATTTTGATATAGCTCAAATTGCGACGGGGTCGTAACGGTGGTAAGCTGGGGTTCCACATCCACATACAACTCGCTACCATAAATCGCAAAATTATCAATGAACCATCCCCATAGCATCCGATTTGTACTAGAGAAGCGAAAGCGGATCATAATGCGCTGAAATGCATAGGGTAGCAGGTCAAAATAATCCCGCCGCCAACCGTTACTATCGCCGGTAAATCCGGGACGACCGCCAAGCGCCACCACGGATGCATCCGGATACCCCCCTACCGGATGAAGGATCGTCCATGTTTCGCCATTATCTACCGAAATTTGCACGTTACCGCCATCCCACCCTTCCACGGTGCTGTACCAGTGGTAAAAAGCAATCCCAAAACGTCCGCTACCATCCGAAGTCATATTGTATTCAGGGGTGTAGAGGTAGGAATTCCGGTTTGGATCGTAACGATCATCCAGATCAATACCCCAGCACATGGAACCGGAATAGGCGTGAGTGGGACCACCCGAGGGTAACGGTACTCCCCATTCCCATTCTGAACGGGTTTCGGTACCAAAATCACCGTCATCGGCTTCAAAATCAAAGACCGGAACCACCCAGTATTCCACGTAGAGCGTTTCACCGGCAGTAATTGTCACCGTATCTTGCACCGAATCAAAACCGGAAGCAAACGCTTCTAACAGATATTCCCCCGCAACCATATGTTCGACCTCAAAATAGCCGATTTCAGCATAGAGGGTATCCGGCGTCATTTCGGGATGGTGGAGCACAACCGTCACCGCCTCGATAAAGGGAAAGTCACCACCCGCAACATTGAATACCCACCCTTCAAGGGACCCTCGCCCCAGCGGGCGTAAGGGGAGGTCAACGGGTGTAGGCACATCTTCATGGATAGTCACGGTGAAGGTGGTATCCGCATAGCCAAAAGCGGAAACGGTTACGGTGTAATCCCCCGGGGAGAGCAACCGGTCATAGCGTCCAAATTGGGCATCGGTTACGCGGGGGGCAAACGTTTCCGGGAGTTCAATCTCTGCCACCTCAACTTCGGCGACGACCGGATCACCGGTTTCGGCGTCCGTGACATGCAATTCCAGTTTCGACCGTAACGCCCGATCCATAAAATAAGTGGTGATCGGAAAACTCTCATCAATCCAACTTTGAATTTCGGAACCCGGCGGGATAAACTGGTTACACATCTCTACCGTATAGGAGAGCGTCCCCAGTTGGGAATACGCCCAATCCGTAAGATCACCATGTGTCGGATAAAGTTCGTACCCTTGCTGGGGTTGGTACCCGTTAATCGCCGCCATCGCGTAAGCCAGTTCGGTTAAAACATCTTCATCCGGAGCCGGATATTGCACCGAACTATACGGGTAGAGAATTAATTCCCCATGAGTATGAAATGTAATCAGTGAAACGGGACGTTGTTCAAGGCACAAATCCCGAATCGCCTGATTTTCCGGCTCAGAGAACGGCGCTTCCCCATGATAGACCGGGTCGGCGGGGTCGGTTTCGCCATTTTCCCAACTATAACTATAATTCCGGTTGGGGTCCACCCCATCATAATCATCAATATATTCATTGTTATTATTGTCATGGACATTTTTACGCCACCAGACATCAAAATCCGTCACCACCAAATGATGCCCATCGGGATTTAAGATAGGTATGAGCCAAATTTCGCTGTTATCCACGTATCGTTGAACCGCTTCGTTTTCGGCATACTCATCGGCAAGATACGTCAGGATTTCCATCACCATATTGACGGTGATCGGCTCTCGGGCATGATGTAACCCACAAAACAGGACGGCGGGCTCATCTTCCTCGACTTCCACATTGTCAGAAATTTTTACCGCCCAAATATCATGAGGTAGATAATCGTTATCATTCGGTCGATTGACCTTCGCCCACGAATCCCCAATATCATAAACCTTGAAAATATCGGGATAGAGGTTTTCGTAAAGTTGGATGGTCTCGACCACTTCGTCATAGCTGTCGTACTCGGAATCAATGGTAATATCACCCAAAGAGTCAATCAACACGGAATAGGAATACCCGGCACGAGTCAAAGCGGCGGCTTGCTCCGGTGTTACGATCACTTCCATGTATTCATTGGGACGGAGGGCACCATCTCCGGCTAAATCCAAATTGAAATCCCACAATCGCTGGTATTGTTCCGGGTCGGTGGTTTCAATTTTGATCAGCATGTGTTCCGGTTCGCTCGCCCAGAGTGTTACCGGATGCAACCCCCCACAGCACAGCATCAAAATTAAGAACATAAATGATAAATTCATACGCATGAGTTACCTCCTGCCATATTAACAATAAGATAAAAGGAAGACGATACTACCAAACCGCATGGGGAAAATCGGCGGCGAAAATAATGCCGATGACCACAAGTAGGAAAGAGAAATGGGAGAAAACTAAATAGAGGCGTGGGGAATCTTGAAGCACGTATAAAATAGTGATTCTACGAAAAAACGCAAGACTAAACAAAAACTCCCGACAAGGCACGTGCCGGGAGTTTTTCAACCCATTAAAATTCAAATGTTTTGATTATCTGAGTAAGACCATTTGACGGCTCCATTGTCCTTGAGGGGTCGTCAAAATATACATGTAGGTGCCACTGGGAACCGCTTGACCGAATTGATCCGTACCCTGCCAATCCAAAGTATAAGTACCGGGGGCTAACCGTTGGTGAACAAGGTCGGTCAGGTGTTCGCCTTTGATGGTATAGATTGAAAGCGTTACCGGACTCGCCACCGGTAAATCGAATGAGATCGTCGTATTCGGGTTGAACGGATTGGGGAAGTTCTGTGCCAAATGTACGTGTGGAGGAATATTGATGGATGCTACCGTGGGTTCAACATTTACATATTCTGTAATCAGAACCGGATTGGATGGCTCACTTTCCCCTAAGGTGTAGCGAGCAACCACAGTATATTCCCGATCCATAATTTCCATAACCCGGTGCGTATATTCAGTTTGACCGGCATCCACCCTATCCAACAAATAAGGTTCTGCGCCATTTTCACTCAAATATATGTGGTATTCAACTAAGGTATCCGTTGTGGCGGGTTGGGTCCATTCCAAATCGATTTCGTAAATGGGTCCATTTTTGATGGTCAACCGTGCCCTTAAACTTTGGGGTGCCGGCAGGAAATCCCGTACCTGAAAGAACTCTAAAATTTCCCCCATGAGTGCTCGCATTGGCGTTTCTTCTTCAGAGGTATTCTGAAAGCCTCCTAGTTCCACACTCAATCCCACCGTCCGGAAATAGTAATCCGAGCTTATTTTGGCAATTCCCACGGTAAAACGAGGCTCTTCATTCTCAAGAATCGTAAACCCTTCATTTCTGGGATAAAGTTGGTCGATATATTGATTCTCGCCCTCATACGAGAAGGTCATGCCCGCGGTAAAGGTGTTCTCAATACCTAGAACTCGGTCGATAATTGCCTCCGAATCCCCATCATTCATGGCCCCAATCCCAAACAAATCCCGTAAGGAAGCCCATTGCGGGTCATAAAACCAAATATCACCACCTTCTAAAAAGATACAGCCCCCTTCCATCAGGTACTGGGCTAATCGGGTGGATTCTGTAAATGAGAGAACATGATTATAGGGAAATACCCCTAAGGAGACAAAAATAGCGCGGTATTGGCGGAGGTCTTCGTTGGTTGGCAAATCACCTGTGCTATATTGATGGTTGACTTGCCATTCTTCACATGTGGATGCCCAAGCAGGACCCGTCAGGGGGGTTGGATCCGGGTCCCAAATGTACACTTCGGTAATCGCCCAGCTTGTGGACACATTCAAGCTAATCGCGAGTAAAACTGAACACAAAAACAAAGAACGTTTCATCTCCCTCACCTTTCTTCCAGCTAGCAGGATGAGTATAGGTAGCCCTTTTTCTACCTAGTTGGATAAATAATAGAACATGCGTTCCCTGTTTGTCAACGTAAAAATGGAAAATGTCATAAAAAAAGTGACAGTTCCGCCGGTGCGAATAGGTACAGCGCGTGTTGAAGCGCATTGCACCCGTATTCACCAATAAGGTGCATCATTTTTCTGCTTGACACATGCGGGGTTTTCGCATAGTTTCACAGCCGATAAAAAGAGGTTTTAACCTTTTAACAGGAGTGTGTTACTATCATCATGCGCATCTTTTTTTTAATAGTACGAGTACTCTTTCGGGCATTACGTATCCAATCGGTACGCTACCTTCGAGAACACGTGGTTCAACCTGTAAAATCAGCCATTACGAGACCATCCGTGGATCAAGGGTATCCACCCGTGAATCCCAAACTTGCCGAAGATGCGGATTATGAAATTGTAAACACACCCGGAAAAGAGTCAGGTCACATCTGATCCATTTTTTGTATTAATAACTTTATCAATTTATGGAGGTTGTTATGAGTCATAAGTGGGTTTATTTCTTCGGAAAAGGAAAATCCGAAGGAAATGCACAAATGGTCAATCTGCTCGGTGGCAAAGGTGCCAATCTGGCAGAAATGACAAACTTAGGCGTCCCCGTCCCGCCGGGTTTCACCATCACGACGGAGGTTTGTACAGAATTCTACAAAAATAACCGGCAATATCCGGCAGATTTAGCCCCTCAGGTGGAAGAAAATCTGAAAAAACTAGAAGACGCCATGGGTAAAACGTTCGGCGACCCCTCAAATCCGTTGTTGGTTTCCGTGCGTTCTGGGGCACGCAAATCCATGCCGGGGATGATGGACACCGTCTTAAACTTAGGTCTAAATGATGAAACCACCGACGGCATGGCAAAACTCACCGGGAATCCACGATTTGCTTACGATAGCTATCGCCGGTTTGTCCAAATGTACGGCGATGTGGTGCTCGGTTTACAACCGGAAAATAAGGATGAAATCGACCCGTTTGAAGCCATCATCGAAAAGAAAAAAGAAGCACGCGGCATTCAACTCGATACCGAATTAACCACAGATGATTTGAAAGAGTTGGTTGCCGAATTTAAAGCCGCGATTAAAGAGCGCACCGGTCATGACTTCCCCACCGACCCCATGGAGCAACTGTGGGGCGCTATCGGAGCGGTGTTTGGTTCGTGGAACAATGAACGGGCGATTCAATACCGGAAGATGAACGGTTTCTCCGATGATTGGGGGACAGCGGTCAACGTCCAAGCGATGGTGTTTGGCAATATGGGCGATGATTGCGCTACCGGCGTGGCGTTCACCCGAGACCCCGCCACCGGTGAAAAGCATTTTTACGGGGAATTCCTCGTCAATGCCCAGGGTGAAGACGTGGTTGCCGGAATCCGTACCCCGCAACCCATCGCCCAGATGGCAGAGATGATGCCCGAAATTTACCAGCAATTGGATGACATCCGGGACCGGCTGGAAAAACACTACCGCGATATGCAAGACGTGGAATTCACGGTGGAAAAAGGGAAGTTATGGATGCTCCAAACCCGTGTTGGAAAGCGCACCGGTTTCGCCGCCTTCCGGATCGCCGTCGATCTGGTGGAAGAAGGGATGATTACCAAAGAAGAAGCCCTGATGCGAGTAGAACCTGACCAACTGAATCAGTTGTTGCAACCGGTGTTCGATTTCGACAGCAAGCGTCTGGCTGAAACAGAAGGGCACTTAATCGCCAAGGGGCTACCCGCCGGTCCAGGAGCGGCGTCTGGTAAGATTTATTTCAATGCGGAAGACGCCGAAGAAGCCGCTCTCAAACGGAATGAAGCTGTCATTCTCGTCCGTCTGGAGACCTCCCCGGAAGATATTCGGGGCATGGCGGCTGCAAAGGGTATTCTGACCGCACGCGGCGGAATGACCAGCCACGCGGCATTGGTAGGGCGTCAGATGGGCAAGGTCTGTGTGGTCGGTTGCGGCGCCCTGAACATTGATTACACCAAACGGCAATTCTCTGTCGGAGATGTCGTGTGTAAAGAAGGCGATTATGTCTCCATTGATGGATTCACCGGAGAAGTGTTTGCGGGGCAAATCCAAACCAAGGATTCGGAAGTGATCGAAGTGCTGATCCAGAAGAGCCTGAAACCGGAAGATGCGCCGGTTTATCACACCTACGAAAAGATGATGCAATGGGCAGACGAAGTCCGCAAGTTGGGGGTGCGTACCAATGCCGATCAGCCCGATCAGTGTGAAAATGCAATTGCCTTCGGTGCGGAAGGTATCGGATTAACCCGTACGGAACACATGTTCTTTGAAGGAGATCGGATTACCGCCGTCCGGGAAATGATCGTCGCGGAAGATGAAGCCGGTCGCCGTAAAGCCTTGAATAAACTTCTCCCCATGCAAAAAGGTGACTTCAAAGGCATCTTCAAAGTAATGACCGGCAAGCCGTGCACCATCCGGTTGCTAGACCCACCCTTGCATGAGTTCCTGCCTCATAATGAAGCGGAGATCAAGGAGCTTGCTGCCACACTAGGTGTTGATTTTGAACATCTGAACGCCATCATTACCAGTCTGGAGGAATCCAACCCAATGCTGGGTCACCGCGGTTGCCGTCTGGGCAATACCTATCCCGAAATCACGGAAATGCAAGTCCGTGCCATCATGGAAGCCGCTTGTGAAGTGAAAAAGGAAGGTTTTGATCCCCATCCAGAAATCATGGTACCGTTGATCAGCAGTAAAGAAGAATTAGCCATGCAGCGTCAAATCGCCCAAAAGGTGATTGATGAGGTCTTGGCAGAAAACGACATGGAAGTACCCTACCTGATCGGGACGATGATCGAAATTCCGCGCGCCGCGCTCACTGCGGATGAAGTCGCGGAAGTCGCGGATTTCTTCAGCTTTGGCACCAATGACTTGACCCAAACCGGTTTTGGTATTAGCCGCGACGATTCCAATAAATTCATGCCCCATTACCTTGAAAAAGGCTTGTTCGAGCATGATCCATTTCAGAAACTCGATCAAAAAGGGATTGGCAAATTGGTCGCGTGGGCAACGGAAAACGGCCGTAAAACCCGCCCGGATTTGAAGGTTGGAATTTGCGGTGAACATGGCGGTGAACCCAGTTCTGTGGAATTTTGCCACCGCATCGGCTTGAATTATGTCAGTTGTAGCCCGTTCCGGGTACCCATTGCGCGTTTGGCAGCGGCTCAAGCGGCACTGCGCGATAATTAACCACGTGTGTTTAATCCTGTAAGAAACAAAAAACCCTGCTGGATGGCGTCTAGCAGGGTTTTTTATGGGCGGTGTGCCTAAAAAATTTCGATAGCGATGTCCACTGTTTTTGCCCTTGACAAACGGTGGTTCAGGTCTAAATTGAGAAGCACTTCGCCATCCATCTCATTTTTACATTCTGTTTGTCAGGAGTTTTGCATGTTGATGTTGCGTTTGTGTTGTGTTTTAATCGGCATTACTGCCGGAATAAGTTCCGGCGGGGCAGTCACCATTGATTTGGCTCAAGCGATAGATGCCAGCCAACCCCGTAATACGGTCTCCACCTTAAAATTGAGTGAGGGAGAACGGGATCAACTCATTGTGGGGCAAGCGGTGACCCTCCAACATTTTCAACTGGACCAAGATCATGCCGTCAATCTCACCTTACGGGTGTTCCAGCCGTGGACGGAAACCAGCCGGTTTGTGGTCGGCACGCCAGAAGGCGACCAACCCATTTCGCCCCCAACGATCCGGCTATTGCGCGGATCGTTGGAAAACGACCCGCAAGCCCAAGTCTTTTTAACCGTTGATGGCGCTGGTATTGGGCGAGGATGGGTTTACACCGGTACGAACTATTACCCCATTTTACCCGACGCCGACCGTGTTGCCGCCCAAACCCGTGCGGTAGAGTCGTTCACCCCGCAAACCTACTGCGCTACCCCCTCACCTGATGAAGACCCCGAAATTCTGCTGAATAACCTCCGCCCGGAAGCCAACTTACGCGAACAAATTCTAAATTGTGATGTTGCCCTCGATTGTGATTATGATTACTACCTGCAACACAACGCTTCCGTGGAAGATGCTCAAAATTACGCCGCCATGCTGGTGGGTGCCGTCAGCTTGATCTACGAACGGGATGTCCAAACCCATCTTAATATTTCCTATATGCGCGTGTGGGATACCCCCGACGACCCGTATGATGAAGGGGATCTGAGCGGGCAGTTAAGCCAATTTCGCTCCTACTGGAATACCTACATGGGGCACGTGGATCGGGATGTGGCGCACTTGTTTACCAGCCGGAACATCGGCGGTGGAATCGCTTACTTGCGAAATTTAGGAACATCCAGTGCCTATGCGGTCATCGGGGCAATGGATGGCACCATGCGCATCCCTTTTGAAGAAGGTCCCAACACGTGGGATGGTAGCACCTTTGCCCATGAACTCGGGCATAACTTTGCCTCCAGCCATACCCACTGCTACAACCCACCCATTGATTCCTGCTACAATGGTGAAGGCAACTGGGGATGCTACGCCGGGCAAGTCGTTGAAAGCCGGGGAACGATTATGAGCTATTGCCATCTGGTGGGCAGTGGTCAGGCAAATGTGGATTTGAATTTTCACCCGCGGGTCCAAACTGTGATGTGGAATTACGCTCGTACCCGCTTGCCCGTCGTCCAGATGGCAAATGCCAATTTTGAGGTCGATGTGCGAGAAGGAGAACCCCCATTTGAAGCCATTTTTATCGATCATTCCAACGGCAACCCCGACATCACCAGTTGGCAATGGGATTTTAACAATGATGGGGTGATCGATTCCGAAGAACCCGAACCCTCACCCCTGCTAGAACCGGGACATTATGATGTTAAATTGGTTGTCTCCAACGGGGTGGATACCGACTCCTTGATGTACACCAACTATTTGTGGGTCTATCAATTCACAACCTATGAAGGCGGCTCGATTGTGGAAGATGGCGGACGCTCCTTCGGCAGTGCATGGGCAGATTACGATCAAGATGGTGATATGGATGCGTTTATCTCCAATATGTCCAATCAAGATAATTTCCTGTACCAAAACAATGGAGATGGTTCTTTTACCAAAATTACCGAAGGCGAGATTGTCAACGACGGGGGTGCCTCTATGGGTGCGAGTTGGGGAGACTACAACAATGATGGTTACCCCGATCTGTTTGTGGCAAACACCGTCAATCAACCCAATTTTTTGTACCGAAATAACGGCGACGGTACATTTACCAAGATTACCGAAGGGGAAATCGTGACCGAAACCTCCAATTCATCCGGTGGCAGTTGGGGCGATTTTGATAACGATGGTTACCTCGATCTATTTGTCGCTAACAATGGTGTCAATTTTCTCTATCACAATAACGGTGACGAGACGTTCAGCCGCATCACCGAAGGCGAAATCGTTACAGATACCTTTAATTCCTTTGGGGGGAATTGGGCGGATGTGGATAATGATGGCGACCTCGACCTGTTTGTCGCAAATAACGGCAATAATGCCCTGTATCTCAATCAGGGAGACGGTACATTTATCCCGTTAGCAGATGATCCGGTAGTGCAAGACGGTGCGAGTTCCAAAAATGGGAGTTGGGGCGATTATGATAATGATGGCGACCTCGACTTGTTCGTAACTAATGCTACGGATAATGCACTCTACACCAATAACGGGGATGGCACATTTGAATTACAGTCGGAAAGTATCGTCTCTTCCAATGGTGGTATCTCTCAAAGCAGTAACTGGATGGACTTTGATAATGATGGCGACCTCGATCTATTTGTAACCAATTCCAGCCAGACCAGCTTTTTCTATGAAAATCAAGGAGATGGTACGTTTATCGCCTTAAATGAACCGGTTATCCGGCTCAATGGTACGGCGATGGTCTGTAGCTGGATCGATTACAATCAGGATGGTGACCTAGACCTGTTTGTAGGGATGTACGGGCAGAATAATGCGATTGCCAATAACTACGGCAACACCAACCATTGGCTGGCCCTCAAACTGACCGGTGTGGAATCCAACACCAGTGCCATTGGCGCTAAAGTGCGCCTCAAAGCGACGGTTGGAGGAGAACCGGTCTGGCAAATGCGTGAAATTTCCGGACAGCACGGCTTCAACAGTCAAAATGGGTTTCTGGCACATTTTGGCGTGGGTGATGCCACCCAAATTGATTCTGTGGTGGTGGAATGGACAACCGGCGCCGTGCAAGTCTTGACTGAAGTGGCAGTAGATCAAGTGCTAACTATCGTGGAAACGGGACAAACATCAACCGGAGCAATGGTCACCACCGTTTACATTCCCACCACCTACCGGTTGTACCAAAATCACCCCAACCCATTTAACCCGCGCACAACAATCCGGTATGATCTGCCTCAAGCGGGGCATGTTAGTCTGCGCATTTATGATGTCACCGGGCAGTTGCTCAAAACGTTGGTGAATACAAACCAACCTGCCGGCGTCTATCAGGTAGAGTGGAACGGACGAGATGAACACCAACAACCGGTCTCCAGTGGTATTTATTTTTATACCCTTCGCGTAGGCGAACACCGCCAAACCCGGCGGATGGTGGTGCTACAATAACGATCTCTTTCAAATATGGGAGTACCTATGGGGGTCACCGGGCGACGTGGGTTATAAGTGCGTCGCCGGTGTTACCCCCTGAAACCGGTACAACCCCCTACCCTCTTTCAATTCACGGAGAATCTGAGATTCTCTGAATTCATTAATTCATTATAGGAGTGAGTCCCATGCGACTTTTTACAACGAGTTTAATTGGATTCCTGATGCTGAGTCTGCTGAGTTCCGTTGCCGTTGCTGGAGTGGTTACCCCACATCTGCGCGAACTGCTGGAATCTACAGATGAAAGTACCTACGTTCCGATCATCATCGAATTGGTGGATCAGGTTGACGTAGAAGCCCTCAAAGCCGAGTTAGATGCTGAAGGGGTTTTTACGTTAGATGAGCGGCGGGTTCGGATTGTATCTGCTTTGCAAGAGATGGCAGAGTCCACCCAACCGGCGTTTATGCCTGCCGTCGCAGCAGAAGAAGCCAATGGCACTGTACGCGGTGTTTACCAAATGTGGTTGTACAATACCGTTAATATGGAAGCCCAACCCGGCGCGATTGAGCGGCTTTCCACGCACCCTTCTGTTGCCTTTATTTATTACGATGAACCCTTGGAACTCATTAAGCCAGTACACGGTGAGCCCGCCCCACCCATTCCCGACGGGACGGAACCCGGTTTGCGGGCAATCAAAGCAGACCGGGTGTGGTATGAACTGGGCATTACGGGTGAAGGCACGATTGTCGGTGGGATTGACAGCGGTGTTGATGGCGAACATCCGGCACTTACCGAAAGTTGGTACGGTAATGTGCCCGGCGTACCATGGAACCAAGCATGGAACGGTCCCGGCACCTTTCCCCATGAGGAAAATAATGGTGACGGCTACGGTCACGGCACCCACACAATGGGTATCATGTGCGGGGTCGATCCGGCAACCCATGATACCATCGGAGTTGCCCCCGGCGCCATGTGGATTGCCGGTGATATGGCTCTGAATGGAGACCCAGATGGCCAACCGGGCTACCTCATTATGCAATGGATGGCAGGGCTTAATAATCCGCCGGATGTGTGTAATAACTCGTACGGGGGTGGCAGTTGCCAAACCATCTACTATCCGTATATTGATAACTGTGAAAATGTCGGTATTGTTCATATTACCTCTGCCGGAAACGATGGTCCCAATCCCAGTACCGTGAGTTCTTGGGCAGACCGCACCACCAGCCCATTAAATGCCTTCTCCGTCGGAGCAACCTCTGCCTTCCCGCCTTATGGAATTGCTGCGTTTAGCTCGCGGGGACCCTCGATGTGCCAGCCAAACCCGAACTCGATCAAACCGGAAGTTTCCGCGCCCGGGGTACAGATTCGTTCCGCCTTTCCGGGGGGAAGTTATGTCCGCTATGATGGCACTTCCATGTCCGGTCCCCATGTTGCCGGTACGGTGGCATTGATGCGCCAAGCAAACCCGAATATGACGGTGACCCAGATTAAGCAAGCGCTGATCAATTCGTGTATTGATTTAGGCGATCCGGGTGAAGATAATGATTACGGGCACGGATTTATTGATGCGTTTGTTGCCACTGCCCGGTATGCCATGGGTTTGCCTAACTTGATCTTGTTAGAATACACTTTAGACGATTCCGACGGGAATGGCAACGGTCGCCCCGAACCGGGAGAAACCGTTGAATTAGTGGTTTCCGTATTCAATGTATGGGAAGGAGACGCGATCAATCCACTTGCCGAACTTATTATCAATGACGAGTTCATCACCATCGATAACGGTCTGGTGGAATATGACGATATTGAAGGCGATAACTTTGGAGATAATGCAGCGGATCCCTTCGTATTTACGGTCAGTGAAGATAGCCCCGGTGGAACCATTCCCATTACCATCCATATAACCACTGATGAGAATCCGCTCGATTATGATTTAGATTTTGAAATTGTCGTCGGCTACCCGCAAATTCTGCTAGTGGATGATGACGAAGGCGCCGACTATGAAACCTACTATCGTTCCGCAATGGATGCCACCGATTTGCGGTACGAGGTGTGGAGCACCATTACCCAAGGGGTACCCGGTGAGGAACAGTTTCAACATGAGATCGTCGTCTGGTTTACCGGTGACGAAGGCAACTCCCTTGATGCGGATGAACGCCAATTTTTGATGGATTTCATGGATCAAGGCGGCGCGGTCTTTATTACCGGTCAGGATATTGAACTGGTCTTAGAGGATGGTGGCGAAGATTTCTATCATGATTATCTGAAAGCCAATTTGGTTGAAGCAGACCGTACCGGATTGGTGGTATTGCAACCAACAGATACCGAAGATTGTTTATCCGGTGAATGGGGCTTTTTAGTGGCGCAAGGTACAGGAGGACCCAACAACCAATCGAGTCCAGCAGTGATTGAACCAGTGAGCAATAGCGGCGCAATTGACATCCTGAAATATCGCCACCCCTCACTAATCGAAATCGGAGGAATCAAATATTTTGGAGATTACAACCTGATTTACCTCTCCTTCGGGTTTGAAGCAATCTATGAAACCCCGACTGGAGAACGCCCAGAAGATTTAATGGCACAATTTATTGATTGGTTAGCCGACCCGTGCGATACTACATCGAGTGTCGCTGTGGAACAAACGAGCGTCAATGTTCCCGCACAACTCTCGCTGGAACAAAATTATCCGAACCCATTTAACCCGATGACTCGTATCCATTTTGATCTGCCAGTGGACCAGCATATCTCACTCAAGATTTACGATACCTCTGGCCAGTTGGTCAAAACCTTGGTCGATGCGCCTCATCGTGCCGGCCGTTACACCCTGACGTGGAATGGTGTCGATGAAATGAACCAACCGGTCAATAGTGGGGTGTACTTCTACACCTTGCAAGCTGGTGAGGAGGTTCAGACCCGCCAGATGGTATTGCTCAAGTAAACAGCGATGCCATCCGTCTGAAAAAAAAGCTCGATCCAAAATGGATCGAGCTTTTTTAGTTGGTATCCACCACCTTTTTCATGATGAATAGATAATTAAACCCGCGCAAGTAGTAGTTTCCTTTCACAGCTTCGGAATGCCACCGTTTACGTTTTAGTTTTTGGTTGTATCGCACCACGGAGATAATGTCAACGGGCTTAAAATAACGTTCTAAGATGGAAAACAAGCGAAATCCAATCGGCACAAACCCCTTTTTCTTCTGAAATGAATCCGAGACATAGAGTGCCATATAGCGCCGGTTACGCATCACACGGAAAATCTCTTGAATCACGGCATCCATGGCACTAAAATATGCCGCACCGGAAGCATCCAATTTGCCAATGCAATTCGGGTCATCGGAATAATCAATGTGTGTGGAATAGGGGGGGTCAATAAAAACAAAATCGGCTTTTCCATCTTCTAGGGGCAATTGACGGGCATCCGCGCGAAAAATATCCGGGCGATAGGGGACAAGGTCGTAACCTAACACTCGCCGGTTCAGGTCACGGCAAACATCAATAGTAGTGCCACTCCCGCACATCGGATCGACAACCAAATCCTTTTCACGGGTATAGCGCATCAAAAGATTCCAAATTACGTAGGAGGGCGTAGCACCTTTGTAATTTTGATCCCCTTGTATCTCCTTCCCATAGTGCTGCGAGGGATATTCCCATAAGGTTGTGGTCTGGATTTCCAATGGAGGCTTTTTGTACATAACGATTATCTCTCTTTCTCAATAATGAACAGTGAGCAAAAACTCCCCAACTCCCGAACTCCTAAACTCCCGAACTCGTCAAACTCCCCAACTCCCCAACTCCCGAACTCGTCAAACTCACTTATTCCACAACTTCCATTTGTTGAATCAACTGTCCGACGGAAAGACCGGTTACCGGGATGGGATTCGGTAAGTGTAAGCGGAAAAGGGGTGTTCGGAGCCAAAACGGCGGGCGCAAATAAACGGACACGTTCAAAATACCCAAATTTACCCGCGAGGTAAATCGCTCAATCTTATAACCGGATTTCATCAAAGTACGGACACCCGCCAAGCTGGGGTCTTTCTGATCCGGGTCGAGAAAGAGCAGCAGGCGGTCTGCCACATGTTCCCCGATTTCTGTAATATCAAACTCACCGGACAAATCAAAATCGTGCTCAAAATCCAGCCCTTTGCCTTGGAATGCAAAATTAGTGGTCAGTAGCACTTGTTCCTTTTGCAACGAGGTGCGACCCACCAGCGCATCAAAATCCACGTTGGTGAGTTCGCCATAGGCACGATAGTGCATCTCCGGCAAGATGCCATTGGCGGTATCAAAATACATCGAACCCCATAGCTGCCCCCCATAAAGCGTCAATTCAATTTCATCCAGATAGATTACGTTATCCTCAAACCGCGCGACGACCTGAACATCATCGGCATGATAACGACCCCAGCGGATGCTGTCAATTGTTACATGGGAGCGCTCATTTTCCGGTAATTGATCGTAATACGGGGCTAAAAACCAGTAATCTGCTTCCTTCAGCTTTTGCTGGTGTGTTGCTTGCGGATAGGCGACGCGGGACAGGGGGGATTTTCTCCCTTGTACCACATCGACATCCACCACATAATGAAACGGCACGTAACCCGTTGTTTGGTGGATTGCCAGTGCCGGTGCTTGCTGAAAATAAACGGCATCCAAGCCCAAACTCCCCTCCACTTGAAACTGATTCGGCAAATTATCCCCCAGCACCTGCGGAAAATACCGGCTAAGCGTTAATTGTAGGGCAACATTCCCCCCCAATTGCGAATCCAAAGGTAAATGTAACGGGTCATCCGCACGAGCCAGAGAAAACCGGCATAATACATCAGGATAGACCTGCTCTAAAAGCTGTTGATTGGCTGCGGAAACCCGTTCCGAGCGAGGTAGGGTCGTATCTGACAACGTCTGTAAATATCGGTCTATATTGACATTATAAATGGTGCCCTGTAGGGAGGCATTCACCTGTTCCCGCGGAATCAAAAGTTGCCAATCGCGCAAATCGAGCAGATCACCCGGTTCTAATGCCATTGTGGCACGGAATTCTACCAGACCGGTATCTTCCAGATCACCTGCCGGCAATAGTCCGTGGATATTTTTTATCTGCGTTTCCCAGCGCAATTGTTTCTGACCCGGTTGCCAATCGAGATGAATTGAGCCGGAGATGTCTTGACACTCTACGGCGAATGTTGGATCCGCTTGCCGAACGGGTATGTGTTCCAGCTTAGCATACACCGGGTTCAGACCCAGCGTTGCCTTTAACTGGTGTGGAAGTTCCGTTAGCCCTTTTTCCGGCGTACTGCTATCAAATTGACCCTGAAATATCCATTCGGATTGGAGTTGTCCCTGAGCTGTTACCCGTAAGCCGGCAGATTCCGGTGTATGGGGCACTAAATAACGCAATTCCATTTGTGGCGTCGTACCCTGTAAGTGTAAATTTAGGTTGAATCCCGGATCGGTTTTTGAGGGGAAATGAGCGTCCACATCCCCGTATAGCTGGGTCTCCCCGTCAAACGTTTCGTAAACTGCCAACAAAGGCAACCGGTCTGCCAGTGATAGATGATGTACCGTTAGGCTATCTATGTATAAATGTGCCTTCTCGTGCCCCCATTGATGGAGGTCTCCGGTCGCCCGCAGTTCAAGCGGTTCGGAAGCCACATTTAAATATGTTAGGTCAAGGTCGCCCCGCCATAAATTCCCTTTGATGCGGCTATTCAAGGTTACCGGCACATCTGTAAAATCTACAACTAACGAATCTTCTTGAACCCAGGTAAAATCTGTTAAATCGGCATTTAGGTCAAGTGTGGTTTGGCGCAACAAACCCGCCAGAGATACGTCTGCATTTAGAATACCGGTGCATTGCCGTAACGGTGAATTCAACAGGGCAACATCAAACCCCGACAAGTGAAACGTCCCATTTGCTGCCGCACGTGTGGAGTCGGCAATGTCGGTTACGGTCAATTTATCAGCGGTAAACCGCAGACCCCGCGCCCGGGCATCAAATAGGCTGAGCGATAGCATTTGCGGTTGGTAATCTGGGGTTAGGTGGATATCCACAATACCATACGCCGCCGCCGAAAATGGCGGTACTCCGGTGGTGCCCCATGACATATCATGGACCCAGAGCGAATCTAAAAACACGGAAATATCCGTTGCATTGTGTTTAATATCGGCAAACAGATCGGCACGATAGCCGCCGATGGTGTGGCGCGTCTCTGGGGAAATAATGGTTACCGGATCACCCTTGATCTGGGCAAACAGATCGATGTTTTCACGCGGAGACTGGAACGTCTCCCCCACCATGGTACTGACTTCCAGCGTTAGCGTGCCGGGAGTGATGGTCTGTTGCGGAGTACGAATTTCGTCGAGAGTTAGCATCGAATAAAACCACCAATTCCGCCCCCGGAACGGAAGCGCCGGGTTGGTAGAATCGACGATAACCTGCGCGTTCAATTGCGAATCTAGGGTAATCGTGGAGACGCCGGTTTGGGTGCTCAGATGACGAAATTTCCCTTCCAAAAGCTGGCTATTGAGGGTTATCTCGAGAGGTTCATCTTCCGTTAATTGCCCTTTCATGCCGGAATCCCACACAATCAGGTCGCCCGCGAGTTCGACTGTGGGTGGAAAAAGTGCTGGGGCAAGGTGTTTTAGAGACGCCAAATTTAGTTGGCACGTTGTGACGTTCAATTCATAATGAGGAAAAGCACTGTACATCTCGCTCCATTCACCGCTCATCTGCAACTGCAAATCATCCGGCACCGTCACCAATGCGTGTTCCAGCCGGATATACCCCGCGTCAAAATTCATGTGCGTGGTCACGTTGGCGCGAGCGGTCTCCAGAAAAAGCGGTATCCATGAGAGCGAATCTTGAGCGACCCGGATGCGGGGATGATCGAGATCAAGCGTGGCAGAAATATGATAATCAAGCCAGTGTTCCCGGATCGTCACATTCGCTTCCAAAACCGCCCGGCTTTGCAGATCGATCCCGTCTTTTTGATAATAATGTAGATTCGGTGCCGTACTGGTGATGGTCAATGGAAACGTTAATTGATCGAAATCCAGCGGAGACCACGCCTCGGAAACGGCAGAAGCACCCGCGATATGCCAGCTCATCAGGGTATCCGGTGGGGTGGGCAACCCTTGCAGAAAAAGGGTATCAAACAGTGTTTGGGCGTAGTGTAGATTATCAATTTGTACCCGCTCCACTGCCAATTGGATAAACGTTTCTTCGGGAGGAGGTGACGGCTCAGGTAACGCTGAATCCGGCGAGATAAAATCACTGAAATTGGTATAGGTAACACCAAATTGTTTAAAATGAAAATATGGGTCGATCAACCTGACCTGATGCACCACAATCCGGCGCCGCCACACCGCACGCAGGTTGTAGCTCAGGCGGATTTCCTTACAGGTGAAAAGGGGATCATCACCGTATTGGGGGAGATCATCAATGCGAACCCGTTTTAAATGAAGATAACGGAGATTTATCCTTGCCTCATCGATCTGCACGGTACGTCCATTCAACGTTTGAGAGAGGAGTGATTCCCCGGCGGCAACCAGCTTTTCCTGCGGAAAAAACCAAATGAGGACGATAGAAATGATCAGCAGAAATAAAAAAACACCCAAACCCACGATCAACAGCCACTTAGCGGCTACTTTAAGTCGTCGTTTGAGCGTTATTAAAAAGGAGCGTTCAGCCATTACATTTTTACTCAAATAGGTATTCTGCCTGATACACTACGCGAGCTTCCCCTTGCAGGAACACATCACGAATCTCTTGATCGTGCAAATGATAATGAATCACCAAAGGAATGCCACTGCGGGTAATAACCGTTGTAGGCGATTTCACGTTGCCGAGCATTCCCGCGATAATTGCCGCGGCGGTTGCTCCCGTGCCGCAGGCGAGGGTTTCATCTTCCACTCCGCGTTCGTAGGTGCGTAATTTCAGCGTGTGAGTATCCATCACCTGAACATAATTTGCATTTGTACCCGCCGGCTGAAACATCTGATGGTAGCGGATCGGACGTCCCACGCCAACCATATCCACCCGGTCGATATCTTCCGTGAATAAAACCACGTGCGGTACACCCGTGTTCAAAAAATGCGCTATCAGTTGGCGCTGGTTGATGTCAAGTGGGAATTCTAGCTGCAAACCATGTGGGGGTGTCATTTCTACTTTGACTTCCTCGCCGATGATCTCGGCACGATGCCTGCCTGCCATGCTTTCAAATGTCATGGTTGGCCCAGCGGCACCGTTCAGGAAGGCAAATCGAGCGATGCAGCGGGCACCATTACCGCACATCTCCACCTCGCCGCCATCCGCATTGTAATAACGCATCCGAAAATCGGCGTCTGGGTGATTTTCGAGCAGAAGTACCCCATCTGCCCCGATGGAAATTCGCCGGGTACACGCCGTCTTTACAAATTCGGTGAGGTCACCGTGAAGCTTGTCGTCCCGGTTGTCAATCACAATAAAATCATTGCCCGCACCGGACATTTTGGTAAAAGGTATTTTGGTCATTTTTCGCTCATAAACTTAAAAATTGATAAGATACGGTGATTCCAAATTGATGTTGTTGAAAGCCGGTCCGATCCCCGGGATGGGGTTGGGCGGCAGACACCCCAATTCCCTTTGTCTGGTGATCGGTTTGGTGATAGAACACCTGCCCCGTCGTTCTGGATGTAAGGTTGTAAGTCAATTCTACACGAATACGCGACACCTGATCCGTGCGCCCGTGATGGAGTACGTCTTTGGCAACATCGCTTTCAAAATCGATTTGTGAAAACTGGTAATCCAGCCGGTAGTGCAAGCGTTGCCATTGCCGTTGCAACCCGACTCCAACATCCAAACCACGATGGCTGACATCGGTCTGATCATCCGGCGTCGTTGCCGGAGCAAGTCGGTAACTTCCACCCAGTACCACCTGCCAACCGTGCCAAAGTGGACCCGTGAAAAATTGAGCGCCTGCCTGATATGCCCGGTAGCTCCGGTTCTGAAAAGGTGCATCATAGCGGGTCCAATGGTTACCCAAATATAACGCCACCTGCCCTTGAGAGCGCCACTGCCGCTGATAATTAACGCTCAAATCAGCCATCCAGCGGTGTGCCGTGCGGTACTGAGACACCGCGTCTTCCGTATAGAGTAAATTTCGCGCCAAGTGGGGAAATTCCGTCTGGCAGGCGATGGAAACCCGACTTTTGCTGCCCCACTGGCGATGATATTGAACCTCCGTGATAAATCGATTCAACGAACCATTCGTGGCATACCAAACGCCAGCAAGTCCGGCAATCCAGCGCGGTTTATCCGGCTCCATACCCCACTGGACATGGAGGGACGGCATGGTAATAACATCATTGAGCGATGTCAAATCATCCCAGCGCGGTGCGGGAGTATTGGCTAAAAACTGGTCTCGTCCAGTGGAATTTAATTGTAAGATATTATCATCATAAAAGGTACGCACCCCAACTTTTAATTGAAGCCGCTCCACCAGACGGGTTACTGGTGTCTTCATTAGGGGCATTTGGTGGTGTGGGGTCACAATTTCTTGGGATCGTTCTGGGCGGGGGGCAAACTCAAAATATCCTTTTGCGGAAAGGTCGTCACCCCCCATCAAACGGACTTCTAGCAGATGCTCTCCCACCGGAACGGTAATTGTTTTTTCTATCAGTTGGCTTGGCAACAGTCCCAATCCAGTTTTGCCCGCTAATGTGCGGTAATAACTCTGGGGATCGGGTCGTGCTTCGAGTTCATAGCGGTTTGCCAGCCGCCCATCAACGTAAATACCCAACTGGAAAGGGTAGGCACGAGGGGGCATGTGTTCGGTGTAGTCCAAACACACATATCCGCGGAAATCGCCGGGACCCTTGACCCGCATCAAGACGGGTTGGTGCCGCGTGAAGGTATAGACCTGCCGCACGCCGCTTGGATGGTGGAGTTGAATCTGTTCCAGACTATCAAGGGGGGTCAAAATCTGCCATTCGGGCACCACGTTCTGCTGGGCAAAGCTGGGGTGCCCCCAGAGCAGGATCAGCATGACGAGAACTCGGAAATTAGCCCTCATGTTCACTCTTTTTAGGCTGGCGTTTCCAGCGATGATGCATCCAAAACCACTGTTCGGGATACTGCCGGATATAGCGTTCGATCACTTGGGTAAACTGTTGCGTGATCTGGAACACGTCCTGCTCCCGGTTACCGCTGGGGGTGTATTCAATTTCGGGTTCGACATAAACGATGTGCCGGTTGTCCGCTTGGCGCACAATCAATACCGGCAAGATGGGCGCCTTCGTTTTCAAGCTCAAGGTTGCCGCGCCGGCTGGAGTTGCCGCCGGCAACCCTAAAAAGTTGACGAAAACCGTACTTTTACGAGAATCTTGGTCTGAGAGCAAGGCTAAAATTCGTCCGCGGCGCAACGCACGCATAAAATCCCGGATGGATTGGTGAGTTTGAATCACCTCACAACCATATTTAGTGCGCATCGCCGTAATCAAGGCATCCACTTTGCGGTTGTGCATCCGGTCTGCGACAACGGAAGCAGGTAGCCCATGGGCGGCAGCAGAAGCGGCGAGCATTTCCCACGATCCAAAATGCCCGGTGACGACAATGACGCCGTGTCCGGCATTCACAGCGGCTTTCAATCGCTCCAGATGGTCCCATTTTACTCGCTGGTGAAGTTCCGTCACGGACATTTCTGAGAGCAACGCAAATTCGATCATCGATTTGCAAAAATTTTGATAGGCACGTAAGCCGATCCGGTTGAGTTCTGCGGGGGATTTATCGCCCTCAAACACACGATTCAGGCTGAAGAGTACCCATTTCCGGCGGATGCGCAACACTGAGAATCCTAACCAACCCAAAAAATCACCCCAACCGAGCGCCCATGTTCGCGGCACCCGGAAGAGTACAAACGAAGCCACGCGCACGGCAAGATATTCCACCTCGTGGCTGATTTTTTTAAGGTGTGGATTCTGGAACCCCATGTTATGCCTGTGCTTGTGAAATCACAGCGGCAACCGCCACCGTGTTGACAATATCTTCGGTACTACATCCGCGTGAAAGGTCGTTAAAAGACCGGTTCAAACCTTGTACAAAGGGTCCGATAGCTTCTGCTTTCCCAAATCGCTGGGTGATTTTGTAGGCGATATTTCCGGCATCCAAGTCTGGGAAGATCAGCACGTTCGCATGTCCGGCAACGGGGCTGCCGGGGGACTTCCGTTCGCCAATTGAGGGGATCACGGCGGCATCAAATTGCAATTCACCATCGACATTAAGGTCGGGTCGCCGCGCGTGGATAAGTTGGGTTGCTTCGATCACTTTGTCCACATCCGGGTGCGTTGCACTGCCTTTGGTAGAGAAAGAGAGCATTGCTACATTGGGGTCTGTCCCGACGAGTGCTTTCCAATTGTCCGCTGTGGCAATGGCAATATCCGCCAATTGACTCGCATCCGGGTTGGGAACGAGGGCGGCATCCGCAAAAAAGTACGGTACGTGGTGCTCTCCCCTAAATTCCGGTAGAATCATCATAAAAAAGCTAGAAACGGTCTTAAAACCTTCTGCCACACCGACGCACTGAATGCCGGCACGCATCACATGCGCCGTGGTATTCGCCGCACCGGAAACCGCACCGTGAGCAATGCCGTTGCGCACCATCATTGCCGCAAAAAAGACGGTATCTTTCATAACCTCTAATGCCTCTTTTCGGGTCATGCCTTTATGTTGCCGCAGTTGAACATATTCATCAACATAGGTTTCGTATGCCGCCGAGGTTACCGGTTCGACAATTTCGATACCATCAAGAGTAAATCCTAATGTTTTCGCCTGAGCATTCAGCTTATCTGGTTGGCCCAGTAAAATGATCTCTGCAATTTGCCCATCGGTGAGAATGCGCGCGGCACGGAGCGTACGCTCATCACTGCCTTCTGGCAGGGCGATCCGCATCCGGCGTGCTTTCGCTTTAGCTATAATATCGCTCATTAATGACATTATGATGTGCCTCCATAAAAAAGGTAAAGTATAAATGTGAAACAGGAGCACAGCCCGAATGACTATGCCCCTGTTCATACAGTAACGGGTAATGCTATTTTTTTAACGAATCAAGTCTGCTTTTTCAAGCTCATCAAGTGGGCTTTTGACCCTAAAGGTAAGGTGATCATCTTTCCGGTCTACAACAATGGTATCCCCGGCTTCAAAATCTCCTCTGAGCATCTCTTCTGAGAGCGGGTCTTCCAATTCTTTCTGGATAGCCCGCTTTAAGGGGCGGGCTCCAAAATTGGGGTCATATCCTTTTTCGACCAGCAATTCTTTGGCGGCATCGGTCAGTTCAATGATAATCTGCTTATCTGCAAGGCGCTCTCGCACTTCGATCATCAGAATATCAATAATTTTAATGATGTCCTGTTTCGAGAGGGCACGGAACACGATCACTTCATCAATACGGTTCAAAAATTCGGGGTTGAATGCCTTTTTGACCTCTTCTTGGACATTGGCTTTCATTTCGTTGTAGTAGGTTTCTTCATCATCCTGTTGGCGGGTATTAAATCCCATCACGGCATCTTTTCCGATACGCCGGGCGCCAAGGTTGGAAGTCATAATCAACACCGTATTACGGAAATCGACCCGGCGACCAAAGTTATCGGTCAAGACCCCTTCATCGAGTACTTGGAGCAAAATGTTGAAAATATCCGGGTGGGCTTTTTCGATTTCGTCCAGCAGAACCACCGAATACGGTTTTCGTCGGATTTTCTCAGTCAGTTGTCCCCCTTCCTGATACCCCACATAGCCCGGAGGTGCGCCGATCAGGCGAGAGAGCGAGAATTTTTCCATATATTCGGACATATCGACTCGCACGAGTGCATCTTTATCTTCAAACATAAATTCTGCCAGAGTTCGGGCAAGCTCGGTTTTCCCCACGCCCGTGGGACCTAAAAAGATGAAGGTTCCAATTGGGCGATTCGGGTCTTTTAGTCCGGCGCGTGCCCGGCGTAATGCTTGAGAGACCTTTTTGAGCGCGTCATCCTGACCCACCACCCGGCGTCGAAGTTCGGCTTCCATTTGGAGGAGTCGTTCGGATTCACTTTTTTCCAAACGATTCAGCGGGATACCGGTCATCATGGAAATCGTACGGCTGATGTCTTCCACGGTGACGGTGGGAATGTTGGTCAGGGTGGCTTCTCGCCATTTGGTACGTTCTTCTTCCAATTGCTTGCGCAGGGTTTTTTCCTGATCCCGGTAGCGTGCCGCAATTTCAAACTCCTGATTGGTCACCGCCGCGGCTTTTTCTCTCGAGATCTCTTGCAATTGCTCCTCCAAATGGCGCAAGTCGGGTGGTGTACTGGTATTATCCAGACGGACTCGCGCGCCCGCTTCATCGATCACATCGATCGCTTTATCCGGCAAAAACCGGTCATTGATATAGCGGTCTGACATCTTTACGGCAGATTCAATTGAGTCCGGTGAAAATTGGACGCGGTGATGTTCTTCATATTTTTCTTTCAAACCGGTTAGGATCAAAATCGTCTCTTCTAGGTTGGGTGGATCGACAATAACGGATTGGAAACGGCGTTCCAAGGCGCCATCTTTTTCGATGTATTTCCGGTATTCATCCAACGTGGTTGCGCCGATACACTGCAATTCCCCGCGTGAAAGCGCCGGTTTGAGGATATTGGAGGCGTCTAGTGCGCCTTCGGCACCACCTGCACCCACCAAGGTGTGTAGCTCATCAATAAAAATAATAATATCTTTGTTTTGACGAATTTCATTCATGATCGCTTTCAGCCGTTCTTCAAACTGGCCGCGATATTTCGTGCCGGCAACAATTCCGGGCAAGTCGATCACTAACAGGCGCTTATCCATCAAAATTTCCGGGCAATTCCCACTGGCTATTTTCTGGGCTAAGCCTTCCGCAATGGCGGTCTTTCCGACGCCGGGCTCGCCAATGAGCACTGGATTATTTTTTTTACGCCGGCTCAATATTTGGATAATCCGTTCGATCTCGCGTTCCCGACCGATCACAGGGTCAAGCTTGCCTTCCCGTGCCAATTCGGTCAAATCTCGCGAAAAATGATCAAGAACCGGGGTTTTGCTTTTTTCACTTTCGGTTTCCGGATCGACGGGTTCCCCGTTCCCCAGTAATTTTAAGGTTTCTTCCCGAACATCCTCTAGGTCAATCCCCATCGAGATTAAGACCCGGGCGGCGACGCCTTCGCCTTCTCGAATCAAACCCAGTAGCAAATGTTCTGTACCCACATAATTGTGCCCGAGATTTCGGGCTTCTTCTACGGCGAGTTGCAGGCTTTTTTTGGCGCGGGGGGTAAATGGAATTTCGCCAATCGTTAATGTACCACCACTCGAACCCACCATATCTTCAATAGATTGCCGGATAACATCCAAATCTACACCCAGTTGTGAGAGAATGGCGGCGGCAATACCTTTACCTTCCCGGACGAGCCCCAACAGCAGGTGTTCTGTGCCGATGTAGTCATGCTGAAGACGGGCGGCTTCTTCTCGGGCAAGTTGTAATACGCGCCGGGCGCGCTGGGTAAATCCATCATACATGCGTTATTTCCTCCGTGAGCGGGCCTATCTGAGGCCGGCTTTGAATGTGAAACATCTAATTTTCACGGTCTAAATTTTCTCGAACTAATTTAGCGCGGATAACATCGCGCTCATCCACATTCAGTGGCTGTCCTTGCAACCGCTGTAGATGTGCCGGTTGGGCAAACACCAGCAATTCATTTAAGCGGGATGTATCGGTCTCTTTAATCCAGTTTGAACTAATCCCCAACCGCACGAGGGAACATAGATTCATCATGTTATCCGAGTTAAGGATGTGTGCATACTTGAGCGTTCCATAAGCCCGCCAGATTTTATCCTCAATTTCATTCTTAGCTTCCTGAAAAACGCGGTCACGAGCGGCTTTTTCTTGTTCGATCAACTCTCGGGTGTATTTTTCCAACCGTTCTAGGGTTTCCAGTTCAGAAATACCTAGGGTTTGCTGATTCGATATCTGGAAAAAATTCCCTTTCACATCACTACCTTCACCGTACAATCCACGCACCACAAATCCTTTTTTCGCAATTTTTTTGATGAGCGTATCGATTTCCCGGGTGATAAACAGCCCCGGTAAATGAATCAATACAGAGGCACGCATCCCGGTGCCCACATTGGTTGGGCATGCGGTGAGATAGCCCCATTGGTCATGAAACGCATATTCCAGCCGGGATCCCAATTCATCATCTAATTGATTTACTTTTTCGTAAGCTTCGTTCAGATTAAAACCGGAAGTGATGGCTTGGAGACGAAAATGGTCTTCTTCGTTGATCATCACGCTTAACGTTTCCCCGGGAGTCACCACCAAACCTCGATTGTGGTATAGCTCTACCATCTGGTTACTGATTAAGTGGCGTTCTGCCAGCACCCGCCGGTCTAGGGAATCCAATTCCCCTAAATCCAAAATCAGAGCATCCTTCAACAGTTGGGTTTCGTGCGCCGCCTCTTTTGCTTGTAGAAAGACGGTGCGCAGTTCGTCATCATTTGCCCGATGGGAAAACGGAATTTTTTTCAGATTTCGAGCCAGCCGAATCCGGCTGCTATAGACAATATCCGAAAATGGACCGGAGGCGTCCAGCCACTGGCTTGGATGTTGAATCATTTCGGTAAAGGTCAGCATGAAATCACTCCTCTTTCCTCAAGCCGCCATTTTGGCTTCAATCTCGGTGATTTCATCACGGAGACGGGCGGCATCTTCAAACCGTTCTTCTGCCACGGCTCGCTCCAAATCTCGGCGAAGTTGGGCAACCCGCCGCACATTCTGCATCTGCTTGGAGTCTGTATGAGGTGTTTTCCCTTTGTGCTGTAAACTCCCCTGAATGTTGCTAATCAGGGTTAGAATTTCAGCCGAAAAGGTTTCATAACATTCGGAGCAGCCAAAGCGTCCCCGCTTCCGAAAATCTTCGTATGTGCTTTTACATACGGGACATGTTTTTTTCATGAGTTTTGGTGCTGATTGTATTGTAGGTTTCACGAACAATTTGTCCATCAATGAGTTCTACGGTGCGATCTGCCCGCTCTGCCAAGCGAGGGTCATGCGTCACAATAATGAACGACCGCAAATCCGTACGACTTAAATCCCACAGCAAATCATGCAATGCTTGGCTGGTATGTTGATCCAAATTTCCTGACGGTTCATCTGCCAGTACTAATTGCGGGTCATTAACCAGGGCACGTGCCACGGCGACGCGCTGTTGTTCACCGCCGGACAGTTCATTGGGACGGTGATCTTCCCGTTGCGACAGCCCTACTCGATTAAGCAAAGCCTTTGCCTGTTTTTTCAAATGGGTCCGTTCTCGCCGGGCGATCAGCCCTGGCATCATGACGTTTTCTAGGGCGCTGAACTCCGGCAACAAATGGTGGAATTGAAACACAAAACCGATATGCTGATTTCGGATTTGTGCCAATTGCAGGTCTGACAGTTGGAAGATGGGTTGTCCTGCCAGAATGACACGCCCTCTGTCAGGACGGTCAAGTGCCCCTAAAATATGCAACAAAGTGCTTTTTCCGGCACCGGACGGTCCAATGACCGCTAAAATTTCGCCTTTGGTAACGGTCAAGTCAATGCCTTTGAGAACATTCAATTGACGAGAACCTACCGTATAGCTTTTACAAATATCCGTTGCCTGCAAGGCGTAATTATCTGATATTTCAGCCACTAATTATAACCAATCATGTCGAATGGCATCTACCGGAACGAGCCGCGCCGCTCGCCACGCGGGATATAACGCGGCTAAAAACGTAATCAACACGGCAAATACAATGGTCCACACAACGTCCAACAGCCGCATTTCGATGGGTAACTGTTGGATAAAATCCAGTGTTTGGGGTACCGGTAAATGCGAGGTTTCAATGTAGAAGCAAACGCTATACCCAATAAGAGTGCCAATGAGGACCCCTAAGCCACCAATGACAAACCCTTCCAATAGAAAAATGGAGAGGATATTTTTGGCAGTTGCTCCCATCGATTTCAAAACGCCGATCTCTTTGGTTTTTTCCATGACCACCATCATGAGGGTACTGACAATATTAAACGCCGCCACGAGAATAATCAATGTCAAAATCAAAAACATGGCGATCTTTTCGATTTTCATTGCGGCAAACAGATTTTTATTGGATTCCATCCAGGTACGAACCTCAACCCCCGGAAGGTCACTGCGCAAGGTAGCCATCAGTTGCTTTCGGATCATATCGACTTGATAAATTTGAGCTGTCCGGCATTCAATTGTCGAAAATTGATTTTTCAGATTGAAAAGACGTTGCGCTTCGGTGCGTGGAATATAAGCATAACTATGATTATACTCAAAATAGCCGATGTCAAAAACCCCGACTAACCGAAATTTCATCATTTTGGGGGTAATGATCGCCCGGGACGTGGAAAGTCCTTTCGGTGAAGCCAGCACAATCACATCCCCTAGAATCACTCCCAGCCGGTTCGCGAGTTCTTTACCCAGAACAATCCCCGGATAGGGTGTGGTTTCGGTGTCAATGTCCGGGTAAAACTGGGTACTGCCCCGAACAAGGATCGGCGCCAGCGTTTGGGCGAAATAGCCTTGCGGGTCAATACCCTGCACCTGAATTCCATCGATTGCCTGCTGGTGGATGATCATCGCTTTACCTTTTACAACAGGCTCCGCGGTCTCGATCAAAGGTTGTTGTTTCACATGCTCCAGAAACGCCTCATCCAGAGTCAGCGGAGCACCCTCTACCGAACGAATGGTTAGATGAGAACTTAATCCTAAAATTTTATCCCGCAGGTCGCTTTCAAAGCCGTTCATCACCGCCAGCACGATGATCAACGCCATGACCCCCACGGCGACACCACCAATGGAAATCACGGTGATGATCGAGACAAACTTAGTCTTTCGTTTGGAACGAAGGTATCGTGCCGCAATATGCCATTCAAAGGAAGTGGTCATTCCGCCCAACGCAAAATAATGAGACCGTAGTACCAATCGGTAATGTAAATGAGATTATTTTCACCGATAGTCACCCCACTCACAAACCCGCTGGATTGATACTCAAAGGAGGCAATAATCGTCGGTTCGGTTGGATCCGAGACATCAATCGCCCGCAAGCCCGACCCCCCGTCAGCCAAATAAACAATATTTTCTTTGACAACCAGAGAACGTGCTGAACCGGAGGTATTAATACTCCCCACGATTTTATTTTGGGTCAGATCAATCACTTGCAAGCCCATAGGACCATCTGCCAAATAGGCATAATTTCCTTCCACAACAACATCTTCGCTTTCGCCCGGCGTATCAATATGATGCTGATAAACCCGATTATCAATATCGGTTATATCAATGAGTTCCAAGCCGGCATGGTCTCCTGCCACATAAACATAATTATTCGCCACATCCACCCCTAAGGCGTAACCCTGCGTCCGGGTAGCACTTTCCAATTGATTGCTTGTCAACCATTGCTCTGTGCCAAAAAAGTCAATACGATACAGATACCCAACCCGCACCCCTAATGAGCGGTACGCAAATGCCATAAAAACCGAATCATTACTGACACGGGTCATGGAAAAGTCATTGATGGTCACTCCACTACCGGTAAAGGGCTGGAAATACTGAAACGTATCACGAATTGAATGGCGATTGGGAATTGGATACGTGTAAAAGGCTTCTGAACCATCATTGATCACAACGAGGTCAAATGTGTCCATCTCAGCAACCGCAACTGCGGTAGATTGAAATTTAATGGTGTGATCGGCCGGTCTTTTCAGATTGGCAGGCTGTGGTTGGGTCGGGTCTGTAATGTCCAGAATTTGTAAGCCCAACTGTCCAGAAGCGATATAAGCCCGGTCGGCGGTGACTTCTACATCATAGGGGCGTCCTTCCACGGCATATTGCCCTACAACTTCAAAATGAGAGGTGGGGACAGGTTCTGTGCCGGTGACATCATCCCGACGCCCACAACCGGAGATGAGGGCACTAATCATTGTAAACCCTAGTAAAAAAAAAGCGAATTTTTCCATTTAGTTTTTCCTTAAAATCGTCGTGTCGTAATCAAAGTTTAGGCTTAAACTGAAGATATGTTTTTGATAATTCTTGACATCGGTGATATCCGATTTAGCGGCAGAATCTACATCTCGTTTATCAAATTCATAACCGAACACAACCGTCCAGCGTTTGAAAAAAGTATTTGCGGATTTCACAATAAATTCATGACCGGTATCTTCCCGTTCAAAATGGAAGGAATCCCTTTTATTTTCAGTAGTATACTCCCGAAAACGGTAGGAATACTCCGTTGAAAACTGCCACGGGAACTGCCCAATACGAAACCCCTTGATCCCTAGACGAAATATATTTTGATCGTATGAAATATCCCCGTCATCAGAAGTTCGATAATCTTCGCCGGGTTCGTCAATCGCATCGGCGATCTGTTGTTTAAACTCATAACCGGCCATGATACGCGCCTGACGGTTGATCGGTCGTGTCACTTTGAACAGAAACGAATCGGCTTCGTTGTCGTATTCTTCAAAGTAACGATTATAATCGGTGATTTCGTATTCATAACCGATTTCAAAATCCGTGCGATTCCAATCCAAATTGAATTTAACAGAAAATAACTGGTTTTCAAAATCACAGGGTTCATAATTTCCCGTATCGGCGTCGTAAATGTGCCGGATGTGGTACTGCGGTAGATAAAAATAACCCAACTGGATATAGCCTAGAGGGTGGTAATACTGACGCAGATGAAATGCCGCACTGTAATAACTTTTTTGTGTGTTGATGGCATAATTACGCTGGCGTAGATTGATCCGCAACCGGGAGAGGTTATCGGCATTCCACCGGTAGTACACATATCCTTTCATGGATTGGGTGTAAATCAAGTCATCATACGTTGTAATTGCCGCAAATTGGCTAGCATTTTGCCGTTTGACAAAGGCATCCAAATCATCGGGAGAATATAAGAAAACGTTGCTATCATAGGTGATGTTCAATTCCGGCGAAAAGGTAAACCACAGTTCACGCGGTTTTTTCTTCGCTTCAACATCCGTTACAAACCCCAGCAAAAAGAAGCCTACGATTAAGTTTAATATGAGCACGCGGATATAATTATTCACCGTTTCGATCTCCGTTTTTCACATCATCTTGAGGAATAAAAAAGCGGAAGAGTACGGAAAAATCGGATTCCATGACCCGAAATTCATAGGTATGCTTCCCTTTGGGCACTTCTAAGAAGAAGGATTCACCTTTTGCAGGCACTTTATCCGTTTTGTTAGCGTATTTGGTCACCTCCGATTTAGTGGCATTGACCTGTACGGTACGAACAACATCCCCGTTTTCGACCACTTGCACCCGATACGTTTTGTCACCTTTCATTCGGGGTTCAAATTCTAACCGGGAGAGCACCTTGATTTTGGTTGGACCATACACCTCAAGGGTTACAGGTTTGCCGGCAGCCGCGCGATAGTAGTTGAGTTCTTTTTCGCGGTAGTGGAGGGGAACCACCGCATCATAGGTCGTGGGTGTGAGCGGAACGCGCGAAACCTTCTTCTTCTTTTTCACGGGTTTGGTAAAAAAGCGGACGTAAACCGTGTTACCTTCATCAACAGAAAACGTGTAGGTATGCTTGCCAGACGGAACCCGGAGTGTCCAATTTCGCCCGATGCCGACTCGCGCCGATTTTTTGCGGCTTAAATGAGCCTCTTTAGAAACGGATGTAGAGAAGGTTTTATCGAGTGTTTTATCCCCATCTCGCAGCAGATGGACGGTGTATTCATCGTTTTTCGAGCTAACATCAGCCTCAGAGAGGCGGCTCAAAACACGCAGTTGTTTCGGTCCCGTCACTTCAATGGTCAATGGGTTGCCGGGTGATAGCCGGTAGTAGGTCTTTTTCTTGCCTGAAACCGTAATATGAACCTCCTCAGCATCCGTTTTTGGCGAGAAGATATTCCACCCTTTTGCTTCGGCAATTTCACCGATCAGCAAAAATGCGCACGCGAAGATCAGAATGTTCTTCAATTTTATACTCCTTAAATTGAAAAATGGTAAGGTAGGGGTGTGGGGAGGGGACTCTCGCAGCGCAAAAAATCTAATAAAGCCCTGAATTTTTGGCAAGTATAAAATCGGGCTTAGGAATTCATGGTGCTTAGGAACTCTTCATTGCTTTTGGTACCATCCATGCGTTGCCGGAGAAATTCCATCGCTTCTACCGGACCGAGGTCATCCAAGAACCGGCGTAAGATTTTCATCCGGTTCATACGCATCTCCGGCACCAAGAGTTCAACTTTCCGGGTACCCGAACGGCTGAGGTCCATGCTGGGGAAGATCCATTTATCACTTAAGCGACGATCCAGCACCATATCCATGTTACCGGTACCTTTGAATTCCTCAAAAATAACTTCATCCATCCGGCTACCGGTTTCGATCAGTGCCGTTGCCAAAATGGTCAGACTACCGCCCTCTTCGATGTTTCGAGCGGCACCAAAAAACCGTTTCGGACGGTGAAGGGCATTCGCATCGACCCCACCAGACAGGATTTTGCCACTGTGCGGTACAACCGTATTGTACGCTCGGGCAAGGCGGGTAATACTGTCCAGCAAGATGACAACGTCATGTTTGTGTTCCACCAGACGCTTCGCCTTCTCCACCACCATTTCCGCAACTTGGACATGGCGTTGTGCTGGCTCATCAAAAGTGGAACTAATTACCTCCCCATCCACCGACCGTTGCATATCGGTGACTTCTTCCGGGCGTTCGTCGATCAACAAGACAATCAATTTGATTTCGGGATGATTCTCCGTGATACTATTCGCAATTTTTTGGATGAGAACCGTTTTACCCGCCCGCGGGGGTGCCACGATTAGCCCGCGTTGACCCTTGCCAATGGGTGTCATCAAATCAATAATGCGCGTACTGAGATCATTGGTCTTGCGGGACTCCAGCATCAATTTTTCGGTGGGATATAACGGGGTGAGGTTATCGAATAAAATTTTTTGTTTGGAATATTCCGGATTCTCAAAATTGACGGCTTCAATTTTCAACAGCGCAAAGAACCGCTCACCTTCTTTGGGAGGGCGAATCTGCCCGGAAATCGTGTCACCGGTACGGAGTTCAAACCGTTTAATTTGAGAGTTCGAGACATAAATATCAGAGGGACCCGGCAAATAGTTGTAATCTGGAGAGCGCAAAAAGCCATACCCATCGGGCAAGATTTCCAGAACGCCCTCACCAAAAATCAAACCGCTTTTTTCGGTCTGAGCCTTCAAAATTTCAAAGATAAGTTCCTGTTTGCGCATATTATGGTAACCCGATAGTTCCATTTCTTGCGCAACTTTGTATAGATCGGGAATGGTACGCTTTTTAAGTTCAGCGATATCTAACGTGCTCATAAGTCTCCTTTGTGTAGAGAGTCAGAAGGTTGGTAAGTGGTGTGCACACAGTGCATAAACGGATAATAAAATAAACGGGCCGGCATGAGGGGAAAGAAGCTAGAATGTTAGGTTTGGACAATATCCATTGAATTAGCGCGAAAAAAGCGCCCATCAGCAAAATGGCTTACCATAAATGTTCCCAACAGGGATTCACTAACGAAGGATGTGCTTGAGGTATCGTGTTATAAATGCGAAAATCCGATAGGGTTAGGTCAAGTGGAGTCTATTGAAAGTATGAGGATTAATGCAAGTAGGCTTATACTACTATTTTTGAAGTTTGCTGTCAACCCCTTTTTGATGAACTTAATACCGGTTTGAATCGGCAACCCGCTGAATGGAAGCCCCGACGGCATTTAGTTTGGTCTCAATACTCTCATAGCCGCGATCAATGTGGTAAACTCGGGAAATGTGAGTTTCTCCTTCTGCTACCAGTCCGGCGAGTACTAAGGCGGCACTCGCACGTAGGTCACTTGCCATGACCGGCGCACCGCTAAGTTTATCAACCCCATACACCACCGCCATGCCTTCATCCACATGAATATTAGCACCTAATCGATTCAATTCCATCGCATGATTAAAGCGGCTCTGAAAAACGGTTTCAGCGATCATACTCGTCCCGGGGGTGACGCTCATCAATGCCATAAATTGGGCTTGCATATCGGTGGGAAATCCGGGATACGGCATGGTAGTCACATTGACGGCTTTCGGTAGGCGCGGGCAAGTGATCCGCACGGTACTTGGGGTTAGTTCCATGTTATAACCCGAACGGCGAAGTTTATTGATGACCGCTTCCGCTTGCATGGGGTCGCAATGGGTCAGTGTTAAATCGCCTTTGGTAATCGCTCCGGCAATTAAAAAGGTGCCCAGTTCGATGTAATCCGCGTAAATTGAGCATTCACACGGGTGCAATTCAGCCACCCCTTCAATTTTGATCGTATCGGTACCCACCCCTTGAATTTTGGCGCCCATCTGCTGCAGCACTTCCCCTAAATTGATAATGTGCGGCTCCTTCGCACAGTTGTACAGCACGGTTGTACCTTCCGCCAGCACCGCAGACATCATCAAGTTGCACGTTGCCCCCACACTTGGAAAATCCAAATAAATTTCGGTGCCCTTTAGCCGGGAACACGTGGCGTGGATGTTTCCGTGTTTCAGTTCCACGGTCGCACCCAAGGTTTCCAGCCCCCGCAAATGATAATCAATGGGTCGAGGTCCAAAAGAACACCCGCCCGGCAAAGATACTTTCGCTTCACCCATTTTCGCCAACAGGGGTCCCAAAACATAAATCGAGGCGCGCATCGTTTTGACCAGTTCGTAAGGCACTTCGTTAAAATCGTAGGTGGTGGTATCGATGGTCAACCTGTGATCCTCAAATTGGACTTTTGCCCCTAAAATACGGAGCAGATGCGCCATCGTCCGCATATCGACCAAATCCGGTACATTGTGAATCACCGTGGTCCCTTTGGTCAATAAGGTTGCCGCCATGACCGGCAGCACCGCATTTTTCGACCCGCTGATGGGGAGTTCACCCCGCAAAGGCGAGCCGCCCGTGATGATGAATTTATCCATATCGCGATCCTATTGCTGAGAAGATGAAGTAATCCTGCTCCACCAGAGGCGTTTTTTTCAACGGGGAAAATAATACTTCCGCCGTCATTTATCAACCCACATTGGGAGGAAGCAAACCAAAATAGTAGCGTGTTCCAAAAAACAGGGCGTCCCACAAAAAATCCCTGCCGGTTGGGAAAACTCGGCAGGGATTTCGACGATGGTTCATGTTTCAATCGATTAACTTTCCGCTTCGCCTTCAGCCACCAGGTCTTTTCGGGTTTTCATCAGATTTTCCGTAAAACCCTTAGAGGTCACAAATAGAGGCAGATTGCCATCCTTACGGAGCAAATAACGGCGAGCATTGTCACCTTGGGGTACAATCTCCACGTTCGTCATCTTTCCATCACGCTGAACAATCTGAATCACTGCCGCCGGGTCATCGAACGCCGCCAGTTGAGTGCTATCGGGTTCATCGACAAAATCGATGGCATTCAAGCGAGCCAGCGCCCCCGCAAACCCACTGACAATATTCTCCTTGGTGGCATAACGGGTCGTATCCCCATCGGGAACATAGAACCAAGCGGTATCGGCATTGACCAACTCGTATGTTTCATTGGGTAGCATTACCAGCGCTTTATCGACCTCTTCTCGTGGAATTTTCAGCACCGATTTATCCCGCCAGTCCCGCGGGCTGCGGTTGACCAATGACTTGTAATTCCCTAACACTTGATAGATGTGATCTGAACCCGGCTTGCGGATAAAGGTCAAGTTACCTGAAAATTTCCCGACCAAAATATCCAAAACCTGTGTTTCACCTTGATACACTTTGACCTGAATGGCTTCGTCATCCGTGATACCAAACACCTCTTTTTTATCGGGATTATCCGAAATCAGGTCATCAAACTGGATGTTGTGAGCGGTATCTCTCAATAATCGTTCCATAAATGTCGGATTCGCCGGATAATCGACCGGATCGGTCACCCGCCATGTTTTATTTTTGAGTTCCAACACGACACTATCCGTGGGACGGGTGATCTCAAACCGGGTCACTTTGGCAGAATCCACCTCGACTATCCCCTGTTGGGTGTCCGCCACTTTCTTCACACCCTGATTTTTGCCGGTGAGTAGTACAACCACCAACAACACCACAAACACGCCCACCAGTACAATTGTCTTTTTCATCGGTTATCTTCTCCCCTCCTAGATTTCGCGTTTACGACGGCGACGTACTTGCCAGTAGAGAATACCTAAAATGATTACTACCAACGGCATCCCGAAGAAATTCGCATATTTGATCAGCGGTTTGGTAGCATCATCAACCTCTTTTAGCGGGCGGTCGGTGACCCCTTTGGAACGAATCGAAATCAGCCCTTCACCCTGTGTCATCCAGTCGATCATATTCATCAAAAGGACGGTACCGGTCGCATTTTGGGTAAATTCTCCGTCCCCAAAGACAACTAACCGGTTCTCACTTTGTGATTCCGGGATAACCTCATTCACCGGTAAATCGGTGGTTGGTTGGGGATTGTCTTCATCCACCTCTGGTGTAGGTGCACCCTTATCGGCAAAATAACTGTGGAATTTCCCGCTAATCACGGCTCCCACCGGCAGATATTGATCGACATACGATTGGCGGGGGATACGGTTCATCGGGTTAATATCAAACCGGCCGGTTTGCGTCCCGCACAACTCAGAAGTGGTCGCCAAGACTTCAATATTCAGTCCCTTTTCAGGAGCGAGGGTTGTATCAATTGTACTCAGAAAGGGGAATACAACCGCCTCAATATCCTTGACCATCACATGGTTGTCATTAAAATTACGCACTACCGGAATAAACGGAAACGGCATTTGCGTCCGCATAATAAAACCCCGTTGTTGTTGCTGGACGGAAACAGGCTGATTTGAGGCATCAAACACCAAATCCGCGTTGACTTTGATGCCGTAGGTCGCCAACCAATCGTCCATCTCCAGCGGTAACGCCGTTGCCATACCAGACTGCAAATCCGCCTTAATGGGATCAAGCAAAAATGCTACTTTGCCCCCTTTCATAATGTATTGATCCACGGCGTACTGCTCCCATTCTGAAAGCGGCGTTTGAGGAGCGATGATCACCAGCGCATCAACATCATCCGGGATCAGGTCACTGCCTTCCAGCGTTAAATTTTGTACATTGTAGGATTTTTCCATTTCCACCCGCAACGCTTCATTGGAAAGCATATCCGGCTCATCATGACCCTGTAAAAAGGCAACTTTCGGTTTGGCATCCGATGTAATCCGCTGAATGGCGCTGGTCATATCATATTCAAAGCCATCCAAACGCTGGATGAACGGCATCACTTCCCGTTTGTCCTCATAGGAGATCACCAACCCCATATAGACCACTTTGGATTCCATCCGATCCTTTTCGAGCACATTGATTTGCACCGGAGAAATGCCCAATTGCTGGGCTTCTTGTTTGTTCTCCTCATTTTCATCAGGATTGATAAACTCATATTGTAAATTGCCGTTAGAATACGCCCGATATTCGTCCAGTTGATCCCGAATAAAGCGCTCATTGGCATTGTATGGCGGCGGTAAATCCTTGGAAAAATAGGCTTTAATCAGCACTTTATCATCGAGATTCCGCATGATCTCTTTACTTGCTTTGGAAAGCGAATAAACCTGGTCTTCCGTCAGGTCAACCCGCACAAAAAAGCGTTGTGCTAAGATATTCACCAGCACCACAATCCCGATAACAATTAAAATCCCAACGGTCGTGTGGATAAAGTTGATGTTGCGTTGTTCCATATCGTCACACCTTTACGGTTTTAGATTTAACGATTGCAAAGTTAGCAGCCAGCAATAAAGAATAAACATGATGGGTTAACGCCATTTCCGGCTTTCCAGCATGTAATTCGCCAGATAAAGCGAAAGAAAAATCATCGAAAAGTAGTACACCAAATCCCGTAGATCGATCACACCCCGAGCAATATTACTAAAATGGTAATCCGCGCCCAGATATTCGATCAGGTTTGCCATAAAGGTCGGGACAAACACGATGATGTACTTATCCATCAAAAAGATAATAAACAGAATCGCAAAACTGATAATAAAAGCGACGATTTGGTTTCGGGCTAAGCTTGAGCCAAAAAGACCCACCGCCACAAAGGAGATGCCCATCAGAATCAATCCCAAATACAGGCTAAAAATTTGCCCTAAATCCACATCTCCCAGCATCATCAACGTAATGGGATGGATCACGGTCAGCAAAATGGTGATCGTGAGCAAGATACTGGCGGCAAAAAACTTACCCAGAATAATCTCATAATCTCGGATCGGCATGGTCACGAGCATCTCCAAAGTGCCGCTTTTGCGTTCTTCGGAAATCAGCCCCATGGTGATCGCGGGAATAAAAAAGGTAAAAACTAACGGTACCAGCGCCATTGAGGAGCGCATTTCCGCTTGACCATTCAGAAACAACCCTGTGGAGAAAAAACCACCCACTAACAATAAAAAAACCACGATCACAATGTAGGCAATCGGTGAACTAAAGTAAGATTTGACCTCACGTTTACAAATCGCAATGATATTTCGCATAGTTCCCTCATTCGCTAGTCATCCAGTGCAGGTTCAGACTGCGTTAAATTGTGGAATACACTTTCCAGACTGACTTGATCCCGGTGCATTTCCAATAAGACCCAGCCTTTGTCAACGGCGAGATGGAAGATCGACTCACGGATGTCGCTGCCTTTTTCGGCTTCGATTTCAAAAGCGGCAACCTCAGCATTCGCATCACTAACCCACTTCACCGATTCCACCGCTTCCAGTTCTCGCAGGGCTTCAACCGCATCATCTGGGCTGGAAATTTTGGCTTCGATTCGCACGCGTTCGGCACCTTGAGCGGCGGCTTGTAGCTCTTCCGGCGTTCCATCCGCTACTAACTGCCCGCGATTAATGATTAAAACCCGGTCACACGTCGCCTGAACTTCCGGCAGAATATGGGTGCTGAGGATCACGGTGTGCTCCCGCCCAATTTCACGGATCAAGCTCCGAATTTCAACAATCTGATTCGGGTCAAGACCAGACGTTGGTTCGTCCAAAATCAGGACATCCGGGTGATGGATCATGGCTTGTGCCAACCCCACCCGCTGGCGATACCCTTTGGAAAGTTGCCCAATATCTTTCTGGATCACCTCTTCCAAACCGCACACCTCAACCATCTCACGAATGCGATCCCGGCGGGCACTCCCATTAATCTGTCGAATTTCTGCCACAAACTGAAGATAATCAACCACATTCATGTCCGGGTAAAGCGGGGCACTTTCCGGCAAATAACCCACCTTCCGGCGAGCTTCCAACGATTGTGTTACCACATCGTAACCGGCAATAGAGGCACTGCCGGAGGTCGGCGCCAAGTAGCCCGTTAAGACGCGCATCGTCGTGGTCTTACCAGCCCCATTGGGTCCTAAAAATCCCAAAATCTGCCCTTTGGGAACACTAAACGTCACATTATTCACGGCTTTTTGCGTGCCGTATGCCTTTACAAGACTTTCAACTTCAATCATAATTCACCCAACAATTAATTTAAGGAATGGACAATGAAGAATGACGCGTCATCCTGTTTGGAAAATGTTGTGATTTGTTAGCAGAGAAAACATCGCGGTGCAAATTGCAAAAACGTTACCAAGCCCATCTGACCCCGACCTACACATATTATATCTACTTATTTTTCAATAGGATGCCGTATATTACCATTTAAAAGAATGGTCTAAATTATCCGCTCCGGTAGTGTATCTCGGAGAAACAGTGTAGTTATTGGTCTGTATCGGATAGAGACAGGAAGGGTCGGTCACGGGAGTTCCCGGAAAAGCGAAAACCAATGCGCATCCGGGTCGGCGTGGAAGGTCATCTGCTCTTGCCGTGTCGGATGAGTCAGCGTGATAGACCGGGCATGGAGCGCCAGCGCTTTAGGAGTGGATAAGCGACGTGTTGCCCCATAACGGAGGTCGCCCACCAGTGGATAGCCCGCGTGCTGAAATTGCACCCGAATTTGATGATGTCGCCCCGTAGCCATCTCAATTTCCACCCAAGAGATGCCGGCGGCATACCTCAACCGGCGATAATGAAGCTCGGCAATCTTCCCTCGATTCCCCTGAACCACCTGACTGCGTACCCCGTACCGGGCAACCCGATCCCGCAAATGCCCCTCTTCCGGCGTTTTGCCTTCCACCAGTGCCCAATATATTTTGCGGATTTGCCGCTGCCGAAATTGTTCCGAAAGCCGCGCCGCCGCTTTAGACGTTCGCCCAAATACCACCACACCGGATGTGGGACGATCTAATCGATGCACCAATGCCAAAAACACATTGCCCGGCTTATCAAATTGAACTTTTAAAAATTGACGACCCCACTCCAACAGAGAGGGGTCGCCGGTGGAATCCCCTTGTACCAGCATGCCCGCCGGTTTGCGGAGGACCAGCAAATGATTGTCAAGATAGATAACATCAATATGATGGTGATCGGTCACTCGTAACTCCTTGAATACCCCCAACATGGAATAGCCGGCTCACCCCTACCATTAGATGAAGTGAAAAGCCGTTAGACCCACAAGTCGCGGTCTAAACTGCGGTATTGAATCGCTTCACTGATATGGACGGGTTCGATTTGCGATGCACCATCTAAATCCGCGATGGTACGCCCTACCTTCAAAATCCGGTTGTATGCCCGCGCACTTAACCCCAGATGATCGATGGCGTTTTTGAGCAATTTTTTGCTGGCTTCATCAATTTGACAATACCGTTCGATCAATTTCGGCGTCATGTGGGCATTGCAAAAGATGCCTTCGATCCCCTCAAACCGTTTCAGTTGGATTTGCCGCGTGCGATCGACCCGTTCCCGAATCCTAGCAGAGGTTTCGCCGGTCGCTTCTCCGCTGAGTTCCTTGTATTTGACTGCCGGAACTTCAATGTGCAAATCGATCCGGTCTAGGAGCGGACCCGACACCCGCGAGATATACCGTTGAATTTGGGGAGGTGTACAACGGCATTTATTCGAGGAATCCCCGTAAAAGCCGCAGGGACAGGGGTTCATTGCCGCCACGAGGGTAAATCGACTTGGAAAGGTGAGCGTCACCATTGCGCGGGAGATGGTCACTTGCCCATCTTCCAAAGGCTGGCGCATGACCTCCAGCACATTGCGATTGAATTCGGGTAATTCGTCCAAAAACAGGACACCGTGATGAGCTAAACTGACCTCTCCCGGCGAGGGATACCGCCCGCCGCCGATCAAACCGGCACCTGAAATGGTATGGTGAGGAGACCGGAACGGACGCGTCGCGATGAGTGCCATGCCGCCCGGTAACAACCCGGACACCGAGTGAATCTTGGTCACTTCCAAAGCTTCATCTAGGCTCAATTGGGGCAAAATGGTCGGCACCCGACGGGCTAACATGGTTTTACCTGACCCCGGCGGTCCAATCATAATCACGTTGTGCCCCCCCGCTGCCGCAACTTCCAATGCGCGCTTAACGTGTTGTTGTCCTTTCACATCTTGAAAATCCAGATGGTACACGGCTTTTTTTTCAAAAACCTCACTCAAATCCACGCGATGCGGTGCGATGCGAATCTCCCGATTGAGCAGTTGGATCGTTTCCAACAAGGTGTCCACCGGATAGACGCCAATATCGGGGACGAGCGCCGCTTCCGAGGCATTACCGGTGGGGACAATCAGCCCTTTGATGCCTTGCTCGCGAACTGCCACCGCAATGGAAAGGACCCCTTGTACTGGCTTAATACGCCCATCCAATGAGAGTTCACCAACCATGACGACTTTGTTCAGCGATGCCGTATCGACCTGACCCGTTGCGGCAAGGATGCTGATCGCAATTGGCAGATCAAATGCCGCTCCAGATTTCCGTACATCTGCCGGCGCTAAATTGACCGTCACTTTATTGGGCGGAAACCGGTAGCCGCTGTTCTTGATCGCCGCCATAACACGATCCCGGCTCTCCTTGACCGCGGCATCCGGCAAACCCACCACGTCAAAACGCGGTATCTGGCTGGAAATGTCGGTTTCAACCTCAACCCCAAACCCATCAATTCCCCGAATTGAGGCGCTGAGTACTTTTGCAATCATGTTCGACCTATTTTGTTTCGGATGTCATTTTCTTTTTTAATACCAAAAGGCTAGCAAAACGCGGGTCAACCGTGGGAGGAATATCATTGAGGTCACCGGAAAATTCAAGCCTTTTTTCGGGACGCTTTTTGTCCGGTGTGTGGTTTGATTGGGGGGGAGAGGATTTCCGGTCTGACGTGGAATTCATCGTAGCATCATATCGCTCATGGAATTTTTGCACCGGATTCAGGGGTTCTGGGTGAATTCGTTCTACCGTGGAATCGCTTTGGGTCGCCATTTGAGGGGAAGGGTGCGCCAATGCCCGAATGGATAAACTCAATTTTTGCCGTTTCGGGTCCACAGCCAACACCTTCACCGTCACCCGTTCCCCGATACAAACCACCTCTGCCGGATCGTGGACGTAATCTGGGGATAATTCCGAAATGTGAATTAAACCATCCCGTTTGACGCCCACATCCACAAACACACCGTAAGAGCAGATGTTTTTCACCGTGCCCTCCAACACCATGCCGGGGACGATATTCCGCAGATGGGTCGGCTGGATCGGATTGCCCGAGGGCATCACCATAGAACCCAACTGTCCCATCTGTTTGTAAAAGATTTCCGCACTGCCACTGCGATAATAACTGCTTAGATAGGCAACCCAATACAAGATCGAGATCAGATCATCATCCGGCCGGTGAGCAAAGGCGGTCAAACCGGTGGAGTAAACCTCAAACATCTGTTGGAAATCCCGTCCATTTTCAGCCAGCGGCTGTTCCGGTTCGCTCATCGCTTGGAGAAAGCGCAAAACAAGTTCCACGTCTGGATGGGTTTCAGCGAAATGTGCCACCTGCAAAGCCGCTTGGGGGCTGACATGGTGCCGTGCTAGCTCTTCTGCCATTTGATGTGCTTTTTGCCACGTACCGGTCGTAAACATTACGTATCCCCCTTGGGTACAAAGTGCCAGAGCTGTTGTAACTGCTTAAAAGCATCCTCAACAAGGTAAAGTTGCTTGGCGGCAAGCATCAGCGGGCGCGGGTCATTCATGACCCGGCGGGAAGGCGCCTCGTTCAAAAAATAGCGTTGCGGGTCCACCAACTGAATTTCAGCGGGTTCAAAGGCAATAACACCATATCCCATTGGCGGCGTGAGTTGGAAGGCAAAAAAAAGTAAGCCCACCTGCCCTTTGGTCAGATTTTCAAAACGGATGGAACACTGAAACCGTGCGCCCGGCAAACAGATTTCCGTGGGGATATTTCCGGCAGGAGTTGGCGTGTAGCGATAGAATAGCCGTCCATTAATTGCGTTTTGCTGACGTTCTGAAGGTGGTGGGGACGGGTTGGGGGGCAACTTCCGTATTCCCAGTTCCCCCTCATCCAAATACGCATCGGAAATCTCCAATTGCCCGCGGTAGCCTTTCGTGCCAAACAGTTGCTCCACCAAATCGAGTTGCCACCGGCGCGCCGGGTCATTGGGATGAAGAGGCAACATCCGGTTAGGGATATGCTGAATCTGGTGACGGGGAAATTGGCTCAACCCACAAGGCGAAATGGTTTCCAAGATGGAGCGCAACAGCCCCTTAACCGCCGTACCGGGAAGGGCAACGCGACCATTCGCCCGGAAATGAGCCCGGTACAGGCGGGCAGGATCGTGTGTATCATCCATGTTCAACCGCCCATCACCTAGATGTATCGGTGCTTTGACGCGGAGATATAGCGTCAGCGAACCGTTCAAATAGCGGACGTTCAGCCGGTGATGACCGGCGGGTCGGTTCCGTCGCACCCCACCCGGTGGAAACGGAATCACATCATGGGAAGATGGTGTGGGGGGAGTCATGCAATACCTTTCCAGCGTAGAAATTGGGTTGCCCCCGTGAAGGCATCACAATAACGGATAGCAGTCAGATAAACCTGCTCCGGTGCATCCTCTACCGGGTAGGTCAAAGTGTGGGGGATGCGCTCCGCCCGCCATCCCTGCCGTTCGGTATCGTAAATTCCCCACAAGGGGTAATTGGCAACCTGTGTACCGGTTTCCGGCAACCGGAAGCGATCCGACTGGTCCACCATACCGGGCAGCCTCAATATGGTATCGAGAGTGGTTTTAGATTCAGTCAAAAATCGTAGGTCCAGCCGCTCCGAATCGACCCATCGCCAGTGCATCAGAACGGTTTCATTGAAGATTTCGCCAGTAGCGGCAGTCGGAATGAGCCGGATCGCATCCGCGGCAATATCCTGTTCCAAGGGACATGCTCCCGGTTGAAATCGACAGACAAAAAGCATCGAGTTACCCAAAATGGATTTCAAATTGGCTTGTAAGTCTTGCCATGTTACTCCTGAGCCGGTTGCCACCCCGGCAAAGGTAGGTTTACTTCTCATTTGCGACCTCCATCCGCCAGCGCTCCACACCACATCGCCAGAGCGCCGTTTGATCAATATCATTTTGCAAAATTAGTTCTACCCCGCGCCATATATCTTCTGTATAATGTAGGTGTTCGGGCAAGGGAGTTCTATCGTCGGGTGATAAAAAATAATCCTTCGCCAAGGGGGAAAGTGCCCCCGCCCCATATAATTGATCGGCACAGCCGATTCGCCGCCCGTTGAGCAACTCCAACTGGTCACCGTGAAGACGGCACGCCGGATACCGCAGACTGAAATGGGTGACATCTGCCTTAATCTGCCCCAACCCGCGCGAACGCCCCGCACCTAACCGCAATTGTCCGGTTTGCAAATCGCGCAATACAATCGCCAGCAAGCCGAATTGACCCAAGGTGAAATTTTTGAGTGTTAGCACGGTTTCAAACGAGCCTGCCATGATCACTTCAAACGCGCTTTTCGATGCTGGGATCGCCTCCCCCAACACCCGGTCGATGGCAACCGTGTGCCGATTTTCGGTAATTACCTCGGCGTTCGGATACGCATCCGCAATGCTTATCCGGCTGGCCAAATAACGATTGCCAAACAAGCGACAGGTGGTACAGGACTCGCGATAAATCTCCGTAGCAGGGGGAACCGGCGTTCCTTTGGATTTGAAAAAGGCGTTACAACTGTAGCGAGTCCCATCACCGGTATTCCGTTCGGAGCGGTCACCCAGCGGGTTACAACTCCAGACAGCCCCTTCCAGTGTGCGGTTAATTCGTTCCACGTGTTGGCGTAACATCCCCCGCAAGCTCGTGCCGGGCAAGTAAACCACACCGCCGGTACGGACACATTGAATTTCCGGGCGGGTGGGGTCACTGCCAAATTCATTTTGTCCGCGGATCAAGAGGGGTTGCACGACCGAGATCGTTAGATCAAGCCGAAGTTCGTTCACCAGTTGGTTATGCATCGTTTCTTCTTCTCCTTGCCACTCCGGCGATTTCCGTGTGAAAAGCGGCTAACCAGCGTTGTTCAATTTCGGCGGGAATCTCATCTGCCGGAGACCCATGTTGTAAAAAATGGAGTAGCGTCTGTGGCTGACCATCGTATTCAAACCAGCGCCGGTCGGTCACATCCAATTTGACCCGTCCCAGCCCCCGATTTTTGAATCCGCCCAACGTTAGCTCACCTCGTTTTAGGGCATGGAGTCCCACCAGCAACAGTCCGAACTGTGCATCTTTCAGATTTTCCGCCACCAACCGGAAGCTAAACACCGTTTCCGGGGGTACTATCTCGTATTGATAACGGCTGTTCGGGATCATCGTTCGCGTATGCCGGTGAACTGAGAGACCTTGTCGCAAATGAATGCCGGCAGTGCCGGTTTCGGTCACCAGCGGCAGGTCATCAATTTGAACACGTCCGGCAAGGTGACGGGCGCCAAACACCGGCTCAAGCCATGATGCGGTCTCATCCGTACCAAGTAAGGTCTCCAGAATGGCTGCCAGATGGGCACGCAAGGCACCTTTGACGGTTGACCCGGGGATGAACGGCTGACCGAGGGCATTGCGCAGGAGTGGCGCACCGTTGTGTAATGCCACCATTTGTGCCGAACCAATGCGAATCGCGGTCACGGTTCGTAACGTACCTTCCAGCCAGAGTTGGTTTTGCAGGGTGTCGCTCATCTGGGATGACCTTCCGCCGATTTTTTCCGGTGCCGAGACCGCCGCTTACCAGAGGCAAAGACCAGATTATCCCAATCCTGAGTGGTATGCCCGTACACAAAACAGCGGTAAACATAACCTAGATAGAGCTGGGTAAGACGCAAATGCAGTTCACGCCGGTAGAGCGACAGATTCGCACCCGCAAGATGTTGGCGGGCATACGCCAGCACGCCCTCTACGGCTTGAAATACAGCGCCCTCACGATGTTCCACATCATAAATGATCCACTCGCCAAAACTGTTGTGACGCCACCCACGATGACCCACTGCTTGCCCGATGTAATAACGCACATTGTTAGTAATCGCCTCGATACTGGAGGTAGTTTGCGCCACGTTCAGCAATTGTTGGAGATGTTCCGGTTGGATAATGTGGTCATCCCGCAACTTTTTGGCACAGCGCCCTGCCGCCTGAATGATCGCGTCCAATTGAGCATCAATACCGCGCTGAAAAATAAGTTCTCGTCTGAGGCGACGTTCCTGATCCGTTTGCATGGTTTTCCTCCGGCTCCGCGAATACGTGCATCTCGGAGCAGATTTTAATCTGACCAAACCCTTCTGCAGTGCGTTCCCCCAACCCGTCCCGTTCAATAGCCGTTAAGACCGGGATCAGCGTTGCCGGGTCACTGGCGGTACGGCAGAGATAACAACTCCCCATCTGGGCAATCACCGTGGTCGGGCGTGGTAATCCCCACGCGCCGTTCCATCCACCTTGATAACCGTGCTGTACTTCCGCCCAAACGACCGTTACGCGCCCCTCACCCCAAATTCGATTTAATTCGGTTTGAGGATTGAGCGTGGGGCACCGATCGGGGGTTTGAAAAATGGCATTTGATTGCAGATCAAGGGTAAAATAAACATCATGAGAATCCGATTTGAATCGATCCGGTAAATGCCGGTTGAATTGCTCCAATCGATCCGCAACATCCATTTGGGGAGGGGGATCAACCGCTTCGATAGTTACCTGACCAAAACCGCGTGTTTTCCCCGCTCCGACTGTGGTGATCTTTTGGAGCCATTCCGAGACCGGCAACTCGGACGAAATCGCGGTAAAAAAGGTTGTGGGCTGGAATTGCTGGTCTTGCCACTGGACTTCCGAGATCACCGGCCGGCCGAGATAACGGGTATCCACAAAAACCGGAATCAATTGCTCTTGCTGGAGATACCCATAGCGGGTCAAGGGCGGTGCATTTCTCCCGTTCGCAAAAGGAGTTTGCGGATCATAACCCCGCGAGATTCGGGGTCTCACCGGTAATGGAATAACCTCACTCCAGTGCGACCGGTGCGCTAGATAGGCATTGCGGAAAATCACCGGCGATTCCGTGCCACACAACGCCTGAAATAGCGGGTCATCGGCAGAGATGCCCTCCTCGTGCAACAAATGATACGCCAAAGCGCCTCGCAAAACCGCTCCAGGGATATAGTCCGGATCGACCGCTACGGGAGATAACGCCGTAATGCGGTAAAAATGCGTGATCATGGCACCTCCACTTGTGGATTGGCAGGCATACCATCCATAAAAGCATGTGCTTGAACCGTTACCCGTCCTACCCCGCGCGAACGGCTTCCGCCGAGATGATGAATGTGGCGCAAACTCAACAACAACCATGCTAAATCCTGTTCCGCGGATGATGCCGGTAGATACCCTTCAATGGCACGAGGATGCGCCGCCACACCGCCGGGCGCATCCAGCACCGGGATGGCAAAGAATCCTGACGGCAAAGGAGTGCCCGTCTGCCGGTCTAGCGCCAAACCGAAACGCGGCTGAACCTCCCCTGCATTCACGATCATATCATGATACCGCAAGTGACACGGTGCTTTCGCCGATCCCACGAGCCGGCAAATCACCCCCTGACCGGTACCGGAAATCGTCTGCAAAATACGGGTTAGATGGTACCGGACCTGCCGTTTTAAGAGTGCACCGGGCACAATCACTTGTCCCCGTCCATTACGCGCCGTTGGCGGGAGTGCCAGCGCATGCTCAATCTGGAGCGTCACGTCAATATGAATAGAGCGCATCCGTCTCTCCTTAGTTTCAGATGGATCGGGTTGAACATATTTCTGTCTCCGCTATATTAACATATTCGGATGCCCTTTTCACATTAACCATACACCGCCACCGCACGGTGGTCTTCCAGAGACAGCAACTCCATGACATCCGCTAAGGGGGTATAGTAATGCTCATCATCGCTGTTGAGCCACGGGGGCGTCAGAAAATCCCATTGATGCTCAAAAGCGTCTCCCCACACTGCCGGTAGCAAAGGTTGTTCGGCGGATTTTGCGGTACGCCAGGTTAAATACGCCAGAATTGCCGGCAAAAATCCCTGTTTTAGACTGGCTTGCAACTGGTATATTTCTGGTGCAGAGCATCCAATCTGTTGGAATCCGCGCAGGGCGTGCAACAGCCCTTCCAGCTCCGCTACGGTGTACGGTGCGCCGGTTAGATGGTACGTGCAGGTATCCGTTTCAGGATGGACGGTACGTTCGATGTCTCGCCAGTGGGTCAACTGGTGTGTTAGGGGAGTACCCGGTGACCTGAATACACGAAAATCGATCACACTAAGGCAATACCCCCCTTTCCGATACAATGTTGCCTGATAATTTGCCGCGGAATACGTCAATTGATCCAGTTGGTGGCGGATGATCGGGGGGGGTGTTTTTAACGACGTGAACAGAACGCCGGCATTTAGGGTAACTGCCGGTAGCGTTCGGTGGTCACAACGCGCCGGTAGATAGCGCTGAACCGGCATACTCACTGGATTTTCCACCTCGTATTGAAAGGCGGCTTCCAGATGTTCTGTAAAGGCGTGGGTTATACTCAAGGCGTGAACCGCTGGTAACATCAACAGGATTTCATCTTGGTTTAACACCAACACTTCAAACGGATGAACCTCCCCCACCGGATGAAGATAACGGACGATACTTTGAAAGACAGCTTCTTGGACAGCAGATTGTACCTGCGCGGCACCGCACGGTATTGCTACCAAGGATTCCGCCGGTAGGTCAACCTGAATTTTGGCACGGACAAATCCCACTAGAGATGTGCCCAGTTCTGCCGGTGTCGCTAAAAATCGGAGACTATCGAGAGGCACATCGCCCACATACTGTTTTTGCGCCGCCGAATGCGTCTGCAAAAACGTCACAAACTCGGTCTGCCATGACGGGGTAAATGGAGGATGCCAATTGAGCGTGGGTTGCCATTTTGCCGGGTAGTCCAAATATGCCTGCTGGCGAGCACATACTTCGCACAAGTGCTGGTGCCGGTAGGACACAAGGGAAGGGCGCAAGTTGCACACCTCACAGCGCTGAACGTAAGGAAAAAGTTCAAAATGCGGCACCGGACGATCCCAAGCATCGGGGCGGTGCCGGAGCCGCTCTAAATGCGTAATCACATAAGAAAACCCGCCGGGTATGCGGGTCGAATGCGGTTCTGCTTTGTGCCATACTTCCGTTAATGAGAATGGCGCGGCGGTAATGATGTAAGGCAGGGTCAGCGTCTCTGCCAAGATCGATGTTTCAATTTGAGAGGGCAAACTGGCCAGTTGGGAGACCGGTAAAAGGGCAATTTGGGTTATTCCACTGGAGATCACACATTCTGGACAGGCGGAAAACCGAGCCTGAACGTGTTGGAACGCACTATCCAACATTCGGGACGCCCCGCAAATGGAGGCAACGGACGTACCCTCAAAACGGAAATCCTCAGGATATTGAAAACTGCCATACATCACCCCAATTCGGGCATTTATCGCCTGCGGAAATGCGGGGTCCAAAAGCGCCCCGTGTACCGTTAATAAAGGTCGGGCAAAGGGCTCTACTTGGGTGAAAAACTCGTCAAGCGACTGCCCCGCCGTTAGAACACCGCTATGTTGCTGTTCTAAAAGGGCATGTACATACTGGAGCCGGGTGAATTGCGCAGGGGATAAGACCCGCTCTGAAAGCAAATGGCGAGTGCGGGACGGTAGCCCGTAGCTCAACGCCGCAAACCGCAGCAATGGCAATTCTACCGGTTCGAGCAAATCATACCCTAAACAATACGTGAGTGCCGAAAAGCAACAAAGCCGGCTTGCGACAACTTGGGCATGGGAATCGTGTGAGGGAAGTGTTCGATATAATGAGATAAGACGATGGCAAACATCGGAAAGATGAAAGGGTTGCTCTGGTTCAATCAGACCAACGTGTATTTGGCGCAATTCAGATAAAAAATGTAAGCCAGCCCCGCCCGGAAAATGATCCGCTGACATCCGCCGTCCTCTTAATGACTTAAGGGTTTGATCGATAGATTTGTACTCTATCATAGCCCTCAGCAAAAGTCAATCACTTTTTTCCGGTGCACCGTGGTGCTGAAATACGTCTATTATTATTAAGACAGATGGAGGGTAAAATTGGGTTTACACCTCAATAAAAATATGATATAGTTAGGTCTGTCATGGGTGAAGCGTTTGCGTCGAACGGCGACGGGTAGCCAATACTAAAGACGAGGCGGTTTACCGATTTAAGCACTATAGACGATGTAATTATGAGAGTACAGCATAGAGTGGGGCAAAATGGACAACCGTAGCATCATAAAGCCTTTAATTGAGGGGTTCAGCTCAGAGAGATTGAGCAACCTCCTGCGCCGGATCGCCCCTGCTTTCCGGCCGGATACCAAGCTATTAGACGATTTTATCCAGGATGATTGGCCTTTTGATTCCGCACAAAAGCTAGGCGTCATCGAACTTCCGGGGTCTCAAACTATCCTGGTGGGCGTTGTTCATGTGGCGCGCGAACTGACTTCCCGCTCCAGCAAGAAGACGCAGTACGAATTAGGCAAGCGCATCCTCAAGGCTTACAACAGTAACGGCGGCATCTTCGCTTTCTACGATGACAATGGACGCTTCCGTCTTTCCCTCATCACCGTCACCTACTCCGGCACCCGCCGACAGTTCAGCACCTTCCGGCGCTACACCTTTTTCGTTGAGCCGGAGCTGCCCAACAAGACGTTTATCAACCAGATCGGCCGGGCGGATTTTTCCAGCCTGGAGCAGATTCTGGAAGCCTTCTCCCTGGAAGTGGTCTCCGACGCCTTTTATCAGGAGTTTAAGCCCAAATTCGATGCCATTGCCGCGGCAGTACAAGGAGCGAATGACGCAGCTTTGCAACAAGATTTCGCCTTGTTGTTTGCCATCCGGGTCATCTTCCTGGGATTTGTCCAAAAGAAAGGCTGGCTGGGGGACAACCCGAGCTTTTTACAAGACTTCTGGCAGGAATATCAGAATAGCAACCCGTCCGCAAATACCTTCTACAAGGATTGGCTGGAGCCGCTCTTCTTTGAAGCCCTCAACTCCCCACCCGGACGCAAGGTGGCTTATGGTAACGCACCCTTCTGCCAGAAGACCCAGACTGCCCTGCAAATGGCACCTTATCTCAACGGCGAACTCTTCAAGCACAAGCAAGGCGTCGATGACCAGAGCCTATGGCTTCCCGATGACCTGATCGGCGACTTTTTCGACTTTCTCTTCCAGTACAACTTCACCGTGGAAGAAAACGAACTCTACGACGAGGAACTGGAACTCAATCCCGAATTCCTGGGCATCATCTTCGAGCGGCTGACCAATATGGACCAGGGTGCAGTTTACACCCCGCGCGTGGAAGTGGACTTGATGTGCCGTCTGGCTCTGGTGCAGTGGCTGGCGCAAAGCACCGACATTGATAAGCGCGACCTGTACCA
>RFFQ01000076.1 GCA_003697105.1 Gemmatimonadota bacterium
CGCATTGCAACGTCTCTACGGAATTCCACCGCATTGCAACGTCTCTACGGAATTCCACCGCATTGCAACGTCTCTACGGAATCCCACCGCATTGCAACGTCTCTACGGAATCCCACCGCAAGGTGCGGGAGCGAATTTTTGAAATGGTATATCGGGATTTGCTGGAGAAATCAAATTGATCTGTTGACCAAAGGCAGGTTCAAAAAATATCTTTTAAATTTACCTTGACGAACCTTGTCATTTCGTTATTTTACGCCTACCCATTTTCCTTCCCCTGAAACCCCCTTGTACCCCGATTCTCTTTTTGTTCCCGTTTTCAGATTGATGGAGGTTTTCTATGCGCTCGCGGCATTTTTTGGCGTTTTTTTTGCTGATTATCCCTAGCCTTGCCCTCGCGGATTGGTTGCCCATTTACAGTGAAACACCAGCGCCACCGGTGACACTTGTTCCGCATTCGGATTTGGATAGCACCCGCATCGAAGTTGATATGAGCGGGGTGGAGATCGGTGAATTTAATTTTTTTGGAGAGATTTACACCACCTTGACCATTCCTCAAACGGCGCGGCTTGCCCAAACCGGTGCCCCAGATGTTCCGATGATCTCCTTTTGGGTGGTGTTGCCCCCCCGTGCGGAGTACACCGTGACGGTTTCTCCCGGCGATTACCAATCCCTTGACGAGGTGAACATTCTGCCCTATTCCGCCGATCCAGACTTCCGCTTTGAAGATTTTACCATCTACAACACCAATGCGTTTTTCCCGGATAATATACTGCGGGTGGGTGCTCCGGTGGTTTTTCGTGATGTACGCTATCTACCGGTGCAACTCATACCCATCCAAGCCAACCCCGTGACCGAGGAAGCGCGAATTTATGAGAATATCACCTTGCACGTGCAGACCAGCGGCACCAATGGACTCAATCCCAAAACGCTCGCCTCCATACCCAATCGATTGTATGACGCGTATTACCAGCGACGTTTTATCAACTACAACGAAATTCGCGATGACCTTTTCCCCGATTTAATCGATCCCGATCCGGTTACCCGGCTATTGATCATCACGCCAGATGATCTTGCCCCCGCCCTGACCGATCTGGTGACATGGAAAAACCGCAAAGGAATCCGTACGGAAGTTGCCACCCTTTCTGAAACCGGCACGATGGGCATTCAGATTAAAGGATACATTCAGGGATTGTATGATAATATAGAAACGCGCCCAGATTATCTCCTGCTTATCGGCGATCACAATGTCCTCAATGGGTGGTACACCCCTGCCGGAGATGGGCAAGCCTATCTCTCGGACAATCCGTATGCCTATTTAGAAGGGCAGGATGACCGCATGGATATGTTTGTGGGACGGTTGCCGGCGTTACCGTCGGTGTTGTCGGTACGTAATATGGTCAATCGGGTATTACTTTACGAGCAAGTACCCGTCATTGATGAAAGTGATTGGCAAAAAAGTGCGACCCTCATCTGCTATCAGGAATCGTCAATGCCCACCAAAAATTACATTGCTGATGAACTGTGGGCAGACATCGGGCAATTTGATCAGATTGATCGCTTTTATGAGTCCTTTCAGGGTAATGAGGTGATCGCTTTGCTCAATACGGAGGGGCGGAATTTTCTTAATTACCGGGGTATTATTGATGATTATGATCTCTACCCGGAACTCATTAACCCGCAAGGGAAATTTCCCTTTTTAAGTTGGATTACCTGCGGTACATGCGATTACGCTACGGGGGATTTTTGCGTGCAATGGTTACGCGATGGCAGTGCCAATGATCCGGAAGGCGCGATTGGGGTCATTGGCGGTTCGCAACTCACATTTCCGCCGGAATATGCCCGCCGCCGCGATGCTCTGGACAAAGGCGTTTACGAAGGATTGTTTTTAGCAGAGCGGCACACGATGGGAGAAATGATCCTGTGGGGCAAAGATAACGTCCTGCTGGAATATCCGTTGCCGAATGATTTCTATACTCGTGATACCTATGATCATTTCTCGCTCATGGGTGACCCGACGGTCTCCCTTTGGACGGATGTTCCACAAGTGCTCACGGTTGAACACGAAACCGGCATTCCATTTGGGGTCTATGATGTGCCGGTAACGGTGACCAATTCCGAGGGGGAACCTGTGCCGGGTGCCCGGGTGACCATCTCCGGTTTGGAATTTGATGATGAAGCCCACTTCACCGCCTTTACGGATGAGAGCGGTACGGCAATTGTGCAGACGAATTTGCGGGAGGTGGGGTATTATCATCTGGTAGTGACCGCGCCAAATGCGATACCGTATCAATTTGATGAACTGGACGCGGTGCCCGGCATGGCTATTGAGGGGACCGTCATCCACGCGGAGAGTGGTGACCCTTTGGCGGCAACCGTCTATGTGACGGAGGGATTTTCCACCACCGCAGACCCCGAAACCGGTTTTTACCGCTTGTTTATTGCAGAACCGGGCACTTACCGGGTTCATGCCGAATTGTGGGGATACACCCCGGCAGTGTCTGAGGAATTTACCATTGCCGAGGATGAGACGCTGACCGTCGATCTTACGTTGGAATCCTTCCCTACCGGCACGTTGCGGGGCTATGTCACGGATATGAACGATTTTCCCATCGAGGGAGCGACAGTGCACATTTTACAAGAAGTTGAATTGCCTGACCTCATCACCGATGAAAATGGTTACTACGAAGTTGATCTACCCGGTTCCTATGCTTATTTGATAACGATTGAAGCGGAAAACCGGCTGCCCCGGGTGACCCTCATTGAATTGCCTATCGGAGAGACCGTTGATCTCAATGTTCAACTGGCGGTCTATCAGGATTTTGAAGCGGGTGACGGTGGTTTTTACGAAACGCCCAATCGGGATTGGGAATACGGCGAACCGACCGCTGAATTTGGTCCAGAAGCGGCGCACTCGGGGCAACAGGTGTGGGGCACTGTGCTGGACGGTCCCTACAATCGAAGCCGGCAGTCCCTGCTATATACCCCCAATTATTATTTCCCCGATGATGATCAGATAGAATTTCATCTTTTATTTTATCAGTGGTATCTGACCAACGCCGGTTGGGACGGCGGGCAGATGCAAATCAGCACAGACGCCGGCGAAACGTGGGAACTTATTTATCCTGAAGGTGGGTACCCGGATGAGACGGTGGTGGGGCTTTCTGCGCAGGCAGGCTACACCGGCACCAGTGACGGTTGGGAAGAGGCTCGGTTTAATTTGGCAGATTATGTGGAACAATGGGTGACACTCCGTTTTCGGTTTGGGGCGACGAACAGCCAGCAACGGTTCCCCGGTTGGTATATTGATGATGTGGTGATTTACGGGCGTGATTTTGAAGTCAGTGCCGACCTTTCCGGTTACCAACCGGAAATCCCCGCCAAGGTGGTATTGGCTCAAAACGCGCCCAATCCGTTTAATCCGTTCACGACGATCCAGTACCAGCTACCAGACCGTCAGGCCGTCCGTTTGAATATTTACGATGTGCAAGGACGGCTCATCACCACATTAGTTGACCAGACACAACCCGCCGGAACGTACCAGCTTGTTTGGAATGGCACCGATGCCCAAGGTCAGGCGGTTCGTTCGGGAGTCTATTTTTACCGGTTGGATACCTCATCCGGTTTCCGCGCGAGGAAATCGATGGTTTTGCTCAAATAACTCTTGTTGGTGTTTATCTGAATCTTGCCTGTGAGCGATTTTTGGTGGCTCGCAGGCTTTTTTTGTATTGAGAGGGGTTAATCTGGGAAAAGTGATAGCTGATATGGCGTCACGCGGCGAAAGGCGGCGGTGGAGAGCGTGGATGAGCCGTTTTGTACGGTGTTTTTGATACCGTGTTTTTTGCACGTGGTGTCAAACAACTGCTGGATTTGGCTGGCAAAAATACCGCTTCCCTTAAAACGCTCCCCAAATTCCGAACGGTTCAACTGCCCCTTCTTCATGGCACGAATCCGGTTGAGTACTTTTTCCCTCCGTTCCGGGAAATGTTCCGCTAACCACTGGCTGAATAACGTTTTCATACTAAACGGCAACCGCACGAGGATGTAAAAAGCGGATGTTGCACCCGCGTTGCTGGCGGCTTCAAGGATGCGGGGGATTTCATGGTCGTTAATCGCCGGAATGATGGGCGCCACGGAGACACCCACCGGGATGCCGACTTGCGCTAATTTCGAGATGGTTTCCAGCTTTTTGTGCGGGGCTGTGGTACGTGGTTCTAGGATTTTAACCACGTGCGGGTCGAGGGTAGTGATGGATATTTTGACCGATACCGCATGGTATTTTGCTAGTTCTTGTAACAAGTCTATGTCGCGGGTGATGAGTTGGTTTTTCGTGATCAAGGCGACCGGATTACGAAACTCCGCCAATACTTCCAAACACTGTCGAGTCAGTTTCAATTGGCGTTCAATGGGTTGGTAGGGGTCTGTTGCGCCGCTGAACAAGACCGGTTGGGGTTGCCATGTTTTGCGGCTGAGTTCCTGCCATAGCAGTTTTGGTGCGTCTTCTTTGACCAGAATTTTGGTCTCAAAGTCCAAACCGGGCGATAGTTCCAGATATTCATGGAAAGGGCGAGCGTAGCAATAAGCACAACCGTGTTCGCACCCCCGGTACGGGTTCACCGATGCACGAAATGGGATATCAGGACTATCATTCCAACTGATAATGGACCGGGTCTGATCCCGGAAATAGCGTGTGGGAGGTCGATGTTCTTCATTTTTTACCCATTCCAGATATTCCGGATCGGGTTCGTATGTGATCTCTGTAAACCGGTGTGCTGGATTTTGAGAGAGTCCTCGTCCGGGAATCATGGTATTTCTCCTATCGTGTCGTTGTGCTAAAGCCCGCTCGGACGCTCCTTACCCTCTTTGAGCTCGATTTTTTCGCTTCTGAGTTTTATGACACGGATAATCCCCGCAAAACAAAGGGTAAAGATGACTCCCGGCAGCCATAATTCTGGTGTTGTTTTTTCTTCGATCAGAATCAATAGGAGTGAATTTGCGGGGTTTAATTGGCTTAGGTAACTCAGAGCGGGTCCGGCAGTCAGCACGATTTTGAACCCTAGGATAAATAGGGTTGCCGCACAAACAAGACCTAGGGTAGCGGCGTAAAGTTGGCGGTGCCATGTTTTACGGGGGAGTTTTTTAAAAATCAACCCGGCGAGTTCACCGATGGTTTTCAACCACAGAAATAGGATGAGATGAATCAGGAAGATAATCGCCACCTGCGGTGGCGTTATGTCGTTTTCCCGAAGGGTGATCAGGTAAGCCGGTATGGTTGTGACCAACATGGCGATTTGAATCCATTGTAAGCCATAATTAAAGGAATCCGAAGGCGGGGACTTGGGCTTGAATATTTGTTCTAACCGGCTCATTTCACCCCATGGCGGACGGTAATATCCTAAATCAATCAACGTTAATATGTTCAGTAAAAAGCTCCCGCCGATGGTGATTATCAGTAAGATTATTCCCTCAACATTTGGTCCTAAGGTGATTTGGAGGGCGATTAGGAAAAGCACGGAGGTAACGAGCGTTTGGATATACGAGAGGTACGGTTTTTCGCGATTATAAAATTTATTGGCGGCAATTGTGAGGAATAATCCTGTACCGGAAACGGCAATCAGTGGGGTTATCACGTAAAATGTGAGTATCTCGTTATAGGTACTCTGGTATATCATAATAAGCCAATACATGAAGAATGAAAGGAACATGCTCAAACCGATGGCATTACCATTTGCCTTTGTGGTTTGTACCGTCAAAACGGAGGCAAATAGCCCTAAACTGGTAAATAGGCTTGTGATGAGCAACAGTCCAAGCAGAGCTTGAGCGATATCCGCCGGCGAGATTCCCCCCATCATCACGCTCAAAAACATCAGGGGTAAGGTGGTGAGTACCATCAATAGGGTAAATGCGGTTTGTCCGGTTAAATGCCCCAGCATGAATTGAAGTGGGGTCAACGGGGTGAGTTGTAACATCTCCAGAGTTTGTTTTTCCCGTTCGGCGGTGACGGAACTGGCGGTGGAGAGGGGAGAGAGCACTAACACCAGCAGACCTTCTGTGACCATCAATGCAAAAAAAGTTAATTGTCCCAGTTCCGTCATTTGGTAGTGGGGCTGGTTCCCTTTCCAATTGGGGTGATTGAGGGCAAAGACGATCATCCAGATGGCACAGATGATACTTAGAAATGTCAGGAGTGTCCAGAGAGACTTTGCGCCCCGTAGTCGAGAGCGGATGAGGTGCTGGTAAACCGGATTTTCTAACCAGAATTTCATAGGGAAAAAGTCCTTGACAGGGGTTTTGATTCGCGTTATTATTAGCGCCAATTTTGGCTGAATCAGTATTTTAAGTTACTTATCGCAGGAGTTCAGACGGCTATGCCTCACCACAAATCCGCAATTAAACGTGTTCGTCAAAGTAAGAAGCGCCGGGAGCGTAACCGGATGGAGCGTTCCGCTGTTCGCACGGCGATTAAAGCTGTGCGCAAGGCGACCACCAAAGAAGATGCTCTGAACGCGCTACCGCGAGCATATTCCGTTTTGGATAAAGCGGTCAAGCGCAATTTGATCCATGCTAATACGGCGGCGCGGCATAAATCTCGCCTGACGCGGTATGTCGAAAAGCTTGGTTAGCTCCCTATGTGTTATTGATTGGCTTCAAATCCGGTTTCGTATCCGAAATCGGATTTTTTATTGGCATGGGCTAACTTAGTATTTCCTTTCGGGGGAATCAACCCCTTTTCGGGTTTGTCGTGTCAAAAAATAGCTTGACAGTGCCTTGGATTTCGGATAGTATCGTCACTGTCTTTGTCTAATTTTATTATTTTTCGTTGTTTCCTATTTTTATCGATTCAAAGGAGGTTTCAATGAAACGCCATGTGGTCGTGTTTTCCGGTTTAGTTTTTGTTATGGCGGTTTTTTGGGCGTGTGGCGGCTCTGCTTTTCTGACCGGAGCTAAAGTCGCTTTGCAGGAAAATCCACCAAATTATGAACGGGCGCTGAAGAATCTGGAAAAGGCGGAACAGCAGACCCCTGATGATTATGAAGTGCATAAACTGTTGGCAGAGGTCTATTTCCGGCGTCCGGCAGTGGGAGATGCCGGTAAAACCGCGGATTATGAAAAGGCAGAACAAGCGTTTGCTCGGGCAGCAGAACTTGCACCGCCGGAAAAGAAAACGGATATTGCCAAAGCTCGTTTTGCCGTTGCCCAGCGGTTATTGGCGGCACAAAATTTTGAAGCCGCTTTGCGCGTCATTGAAAATGTTGATGTCACGTGGGAAGCCGATCCGGGTGAGTATTATAATGTCGGCTTGTTGTATCTGAGTTTAGCCCAAGAACAAGATGATGACGCCGTTAAGCAAAGTTATATTGATAAATCTTGTGGGGCATTCCAAAAGGGTGTCGATCAGGTTGAGCCTAAGGTACAAGCATTTATGAAGAACGCCCAGCGCGATCCGGATGCAGAAAAAGAGCTAAAGGATATGGCAGCTCAACTGTGGAGCGGGTTGGGTCAATGTAAAATTGCGAAAGGTGAACTCGATAATGCTATCGCTGCTTATGAAAAAGCCATTGCCTATTCCCCAGATAATGAGATGTATGGGAAGACCATGAAGAGTTTACAAGCCAATAAAGGTGATGAGCTTATTGAAGCCGGTAAGTGCGATGAAGCTATTGCGTTTTATGATGGTCTCCTTGCCGAAGACCCGCAAAATGTGGATATTCTTTATTATAAGGGGAAAGCGCATTTGTGTGCCGATGACTTTCCGAGTGCCAAAGCGGCGTTTGATCAGGCGGTGGCGTTGGCTCCGGATGATTTAATGCTTTTGGGCGACCTCTCTAATATTTATATTCAGGAAAAGAAGTATGAAGCCGCCCGCGATGTGACACTCAAATTAAAAGAGCAGAAGCCCGATGAACCGGCAATTATCTTCAATTTGGGGCTTATTTGCAGTTATGCAAAAGATTGGCAATGCGTTGTAGATAACATGAGCCAATATTTAAGCATGATTGATAAGGATGATTGCGATGCGCATGATTTTATGGCGGCGGCTTACCGCCAATTAGGTCAGGATGATGAAGCCGTAACTGCCGCCCAAAAAGCGGCAGATTGCCGTGAAGCACAATAGATTAATGTTGAAACCGGTTTGTTCAAATGGGACAGAGGTTTATCCGTGAGGGTAAACCTCTGTTTTTTTGGCAAAACCTCTGATTAATAGCGCTTTTCCTGAGCGTTTTACTGCTTCCAACGTCTCAAAAAAACAGTTGACAAGCATTCACCTTTATTGTACAATGCAAAACGCTTCTGGTTGATATTGTTAGGTTTGGAAACAGAACGGTATATCATTTTCTGAAAAATCAACGTCATTATTTAAAGCTTTTACTGCCTTCAAGGGAAAGGGGATACTTCATGAGAACCAAATCGTTGCTATTCGTTTTGGTTGTGAGTGTAGCACTCATTTTCGTATCAACGCCAATCGTTTTTGCCCAAACGGGGAAGATTACCGGGAGGGTGATTGATAAAGATACCGGTGAGCCGCTCTGGGGTGCCAATGTGACCGTTGTAGGTACCGGAAAAGGAGCAATGGTTAACGAGGATGGGTTATATACCATCTTTATTCGCCCGGGCACGTATGATGTTCAAGTCAGTTTCATCGGTTATTCACCTCAAACCAAAACCGGTGTGCTGGTTAAACTGGACTTGACGACAGAACTCAATTTTGAAATGAGTCAAGGCGCGATTGACTTGGATATTGTGATCGACGTGAGTGGGCAACGGGATATGATCCAAAAAGATATTACCAGTAGCGAATCTCGTATTGGTGCCGAAGAGATTACCAATATGCCGGTGGCAAATTTCCAAGATATTTTAGCGTTGACCGCCGGTGCAAAGGAAGATGCTAGTGGAGACCTTCACTTTCGGGGTGGGCGTACCGGCGAAGTCCTCTACAATGTAGATGGAATGTCTGTGCGGGATGTCCAAAGTAACGATGCGGGTTTGCAACCCAGTAACAATGCCATTGCGGAAGTCGTGGTGATTTCCGGAGGGTTCCCCGCAGAGTTTGGAAATGCCCAATCTGCCGTGGTGAACGTCGTCACCAAAGAAGGGAGTGTGAAGCGGTATACCGGAGGTTTGGAGTATCGCACGGATGATTTTGGTAATCCAAATGCGGACTATTCCTGGAATTCCGATGTGGTGAATTTTAACTTTGGGGGTCCGGAGCCACTAACCCAGCAAATTTTGCCCTCCTTGGGTTTTGATCTACCCGGCGATGTGACGTTTTTCCTCTCCGGCGAGGGGCAGTTTACCAATGGTTATGTGGAGTATGATAATTACCCCTACGCTTCCCAAAATATTTTCGGTATTGATTTTACGGATCGCCGCCAAAACTTCTTCAATTTAAGTTCTAAGCTTGCTTACCAGATTACCCCCAAACACAAACTCACATACAGTTATAACTCGCAACGTCAAAAATATTATGGGTTTGACCGTCCTTGGAATTGGATTTCCTACCTTCAAGAAAACGGTGACGGCGTTGATGGAAATGCCGGGGGTCTTTCTGGCGGTGTGGGTGGTACGACGATATTCGGACCCACATTGGGCTATCCCCGCGATAATGATGGCGAGGATGATGATGGTAATCCCAATACCCCGGCGCGGGCGGACGGAATTGATAATGACGGTGATGGCCTGATTGATGAAGGTATTGATGAAGAATTACCCAATGGTATCGATGATGACGGGGATTGGGTGCCGTTTAGTGATTGGAATGGGAACGGAGTCCTCGATTATGTGGACTACAACGGGAACGGTATTTTTGATAATGGCATCGACCGGCAATTAGAACCGTTAAATTCGGATTGGAATGGAAACGGTGTCCCCGATTATGATTGGGATGGTTATGGTACCGCCTATGAAAATCGGGTTTTGTATGATGCCAATAGCGATCAGGATATGTTCTGGGATCCGGAACCCGGTATTGATGAGGACTTGAATAGCTATTATATGTTCGACCCTTATACCGGTGAACAGTACAATCCCACGATCCATAACAATTATGTGCATACAAACAGCAATCTTCATACGTTGGAATGGAGCCATACCCTAAGTTCCAATACGTTCTATAAAATTCGGGCTTCCCGGTTCAACAAAGTGACGTGGAGCGATACCCAAGGTAAAGAACCGTGGCAGTATGTGGCGCGTCAGCCGTTTAGTAGTAGTGAAGGTTATCGTTTTGCTGGTGATGACTTGTTCTGGACACGAGATGGACAAACTACCTATACCTTCAAAGCGGATATCACGAGCCAAGTTGTGCCCAAATATCATCAAATGAAAAGCGGAATTGAAATCGAATATTTTGATATTTGGGATAATCAAATTCAATATCCGTATGATTATCACTTTGGGCAAGAAGACCCTGGTGCCCCGTACCAGTATTGGGGAAATTACCGGTATTTCTGGCATGTTTATTCGTGGGCAGGTGCAGCGTATGTCCAGGATAAAATGGAATTTGAGGGCATGATCGTCAATGTGGGTATCCGTTATGACTTTTGGGATGTGGGTAAACAAGCTGCTCGTGAAACGACCGCCAGAGATGTTGATGGGGATGGTCGCCAAGATTCCGCATATGATTTTGATGGCGATGGTATTGACGACCCTATTTACGCTTTGGATCGAAATCTTGATGGTGAAGTCAGTTTTAGTGAACGTATTCACGACCAAATTAGTCCCCGAATTGGTATCTCCCATCCCATTACGGATAAAGATAAATTGTTCTTCTCTTACGGTCACTTTTCGCAACGTCCGAAAATGCGGCAAGTTTACACCAAACCGAGCAATACGGGAGATATTCCATTGCGCGGTAATCCGCAACTTGGCCCGGAAAAGACCGTGCTGTATGAGCTAGGTGTTGAACATGCTTTTAATGACCGCGTGTTAATGAAAATCACGGGCTTTTACAAAGATATTACCGATTTGGTGAATACCCAGCAAGTTATTGTGCCGCCATTTACGTATAGTGAATATGTCAATTCGGCATATGGTGGCGTACGGGGGTTTGAGCTCTCATTCACCAAGCGTTACAGTAATTACACGGCGGGATTCTTCAATTATACCTATTCCATTGCCAGTGGGAATGCCTCCAGTGACCGTCAGGGGTATGACTTCCAGAATCGCGGTGTTGAATTGCCTTTGAGCGAGAGCGCCTTGGATTGGGATGAACGGCATACGATTACCACAAATTTTGATTTTCGGGTACCGAAAGATGAGCCGCCGACGGTTTTTGGGGTGACACTCCCGGATGATTGGGGAATGAACCTTGTGTGGCGGTACGGTAGTGGTTTACCTTATACGCCTTCCGCGGAATTGTCCGGCGAGAATGTGGAAACCAAACGATTGAACGCGTATCGTCTTCCTTGGACGATGAGTACAGATTTGCGATTCAATAAGAATTTTACATATGCCGGTTTAGATTATGAATTTTTCCTCTGGGTCGAAAACTTATTTGACCGGAAGAATGTCACCGGTGTCTATTCGTCAAGTGGAAAACCGGATTATAATGGTTCGCCGATTTTCAATGCGGATGGCGAGATCGTTGGTTATGAAGAAGAACCGGGCGGTTTCTATACGTTCAAAGACCCCGCCTACGGTGAAACCTCGTATTGGAGAAACCCAACCAATTATGATCCCGGCCGGCGGGTGCAAGCGGGTTTCCGTGTTCAATTTTAAGTATGCAAATTAAAAACGGCGAACGCACGTAACCTCGCTAACGTGCGTTTTGCCGGTTTAACTATTTAGGACCTTTTTATGAGGAGGGTTGTACGTTGGAACTCTTAGATCTTTTCATTTCTCCGGCTTTTGCAGATACAATGCAGGCAATCGCAGATACGGCGGACACGATGATGCAAGCGGCGCCACCCCCACCGCCACCCCCACCTATGCCGGTGGAAGAACCAAATTTCCTTGCCAATTTCATCGCAGGTTTTGTCACCAAGTTCAAACAAGGCGGCCCGATGATGTGGGTCTTGCTGGTTTTTTCCATTTTTGGTTTGGCCGTGATTGTGGCAAAATTCATCTCATTGGCTTTGGCAAAGAAAAATGCAAAGAAGTTTATGGCTGAGGTGGTCGATAAACTTCACAATGACGATGTTGATGGTGCGCTTGAGTATTGCCAACGTACCCGAGGTCCTGTGGCGTCGATTGTTGCGGCAGGTCTGGATAAATATAAACGGGGTGCCAGTTCCGAACTCGTTGAAAAAGCAATAGAACGCGCGGGTGTGATCGAGTTATCAATTTTGGAACGGGGTTTAGTTTGGATTTCTACGGTCGCTAACGTGGCGCCGGTTGTCGGTTTCTTGGGAACGGTGACCGGGATGATCAACGCCTTTAATGCGATTGCCGCGGCAGGTGAAATTGATCCCAGTGTCGTGGCAAGTGGTATCTCGGAAGCGCTTATTACGACGGCAAGTGGTCTGATCATCGCTTTCCCGACCCAAACCGTACATAACTATTTTGCGACTCAGATTGATAAGTTCATTGTGGATATGGAAGATAGTGCGGCTAAATTAATGGATGCTCTGGAAGTTCTCAATGTGAAAAAGGAAAATGGCAACGCCTAAACCCGACGTTTCGTCGATTATTATCAGGAGATTCTCTCATGAATAAAATGAATCGCCGTTCTAAGGTTAGTGGGGAAATCCCAAGTTCTGCAATGGGAGATATTGCCTTCTTGTTGCTGGTTTTCTTTTTGGTGACTACGGCTTTCAGTACGGAAAAAGGGTTGCAATTGCAATTACCGGAACTTGCCCAAGACCAACCGGAAACAAAAGTCAAAGTGAAATCAAAAGACATGTTGAAGGTGGAAGTTCAAGCCAACGGCGCTATTTTGGTTGGGTTTGGCACCAATCGCCAACCCCTGCCCTTGGATATGCTCTCGGCACGGGTGCGGGCAGAATTGGATGACAATCCAGAAAAGCTAATTGTTCAAGTTAAATTGGATGATGACGCCCGGTATGACTTCATGATTCAAGTTCTGGACGAATTGAAAAAAGCGCGAGCACCACGTATTCACATTGTTAATCCATTGCGATCCTAAGTCAAGAAAGGGAGTATTATGGCATTTGGTCGTCGTGCAAAAGTTGATAGTTCAATTCCCTCGTCCGCAATGGGCGATATTGCCTTCCTGCTGTTGATCTTTTTTATGGTAAGCACGGTTTTTGATACCGAGAAAGGGTTGCCTATTCAAGAACCTCGTGCAGAAGAGGCAAAAAAGGTTCCGAAAAGCGGCGTGATGCATATTTGGATGGATGCTCGCGGTACCGTTGTTATCGATGATATGCGGTATAATATGGATGTCGTGCATCAGGCAATGCAACTGAAAATGGCGGCAGACCCAAGTTTGATTGCGTCTCTGAAAGTTGATAAAGATGCGCCGTACCGCAATGTCTCCGATTTGATGATTGAGTTGCGAAAAGCAAGAGCGTTGCGAGTAAACTTCTCAACACGCCCGGATAAGCGTTAATTTCTTTGGAGGAGACTTTTCATGGTTACGAAAACTATACCTGATGTGATCGATGTTTATCCTTTAGTGATGAAATTGGGAGTGTTGATCGCATTGCTGGTTCATTTGGTTATTTTTGTGACGTTTACTAACCACGTGCCGGTATTGTATGAGCCGCAAAAGGAATTTATTCCGGAAGCCGTCAATATTGATGTGGCAATCACGGCGGAAGTGCCCCCTCCTCCGAAAATTGAACGTCCCGCGGTACCGGTTGAGGTGAGTAATGATGAGGCGATAGATGAAGATGTGACCATTATGAGTACTGAATTTGACTTTTTCGCACCTCCTCCGCCTCCACCCCCACCCGGTGGAAATGAAGAGCCTCCTCCCGTAGAAGACGAAATTTTTGTAGCATTTGATAGTCCACCCCAACCGGTACGGCTGGTCAAGCCAGAGTATCCTGAAATCGCCCGGAAATCCGGTTTGGAAGGGATGGTGTTGCTGGAGGTTGTGGTGGAAAAAGATGGTACCGTCAGTGATGCGAAAGTGCTTCGTTCGCTTCAACCCGGTCCTGGGGGATGTGATGAAGCGGCAATTGCGGCCGCCTTGAAATCCGTTTTTACACCTGCTAAACAACGGGATAAACCGGTGCGTGTAAAAATTACTTTGCCATTCCGTTTTACATTGAATGAATAATTAAATGATAATAATTGGATGATCGTAACGGTACGAAAACGTTGTTCGTTCGTGTTGCGTTGGTTTGTGATAGTGAATGTAACTTTGGTTTTGAAAGACCTTGATGAGGAGGTGCGTACATGCGCTTAAAGCTAGTGAGTTTTGCTCTATTGCTAGTCTTTGCTGTGGCTACTCTGGCCGGAGCTAATACCGCCCCTAAGCAAGAGGATGTGAATCTGAGCAGTCGATTCCCGCTAATCCCTCTGGCGAGTGACCCGGTATTAGACTACCAATATCATGATGTGGGTAAAGTATGGTTGACGGTGAGCAACTGGGGGTTTATTGGGAATCCAGACCATTCTAACATGCCCACATATCCCTCTGCCATGTATCCCGGAGGCTCGAATATTGACTTTTTGTTCCAAGGTGCGGTTTGGTTCGGCGCCATTGTGGGAAGTTCGACCGACCCGGATACGATTACAACTGTCGGCGTTGATGGTTGGTTAAATGATAATGAAAATGATATGTTCCCGGGGACCCAACCCTGGGATACCCTTTTTGTTCGGGGATTGAATGAGTCCGGTATGCGTGGCATTGATGATGATGGTGATTGGAGTGCGTATCCTGAAAATGACATTAATAAAAATGGTGCCGCCGACGCCGATTTCGACGGTATTCCGGTTGACGTCTTTTTAAATCGAGGCTTTTCAGAAGAGAAAGCCTGCCAAAATGCCGATGATGACGGGGACGGCCAATGCGATGAGGAAACGCTGGATGGCCGGGATAACGACGGAGATGGCTTGGTCGATGAAGATTGTGCCGGGGGGGATGCCAACGGCGACGGAAACCCCGGTTACGACCCTGAAGGACATTTTTATACCGGTGATATTAAAGGACATGCTGCAGAAACCTATGATGAAGAACTGTTTTCTTTTGGTAATCCATGGGAAAATCGGTCGTATTCGTATTTAGCCGCATTTGATGAAGACCCGAAAGGCGATCCGTACCGCCGCCGGGTCGGCGCAAGTTCTGACCCCAACTACAATTGGACGGAACCTTACGACGATGACCAAGATGGCTGGATCGATGAAGACGGGGAAGCCATCGGAGAACAAGATTTTGTGGGTTCGTATAGTGATATTCATGATGTGTCTGTCTCAGATTTGTACCCCTTGGGGATCACGATCACGCAAAAAAGCTATGCTTGGAGCTATTCCTACAGCGATGACTATGTGTTGGTGGATTACGTCATTGAAAATACAGGCGGCTTACCCCCGGGTGGCGCTGTTGATGCGGATGGATTTTACCGGCTGAAGGATTGCTGGCTTGGAATGTACATCGATGGCGATGTGGGTCCAAATTGGAATACCGCTTATAGTGGAATTGCTCAAGATGACTTAACCGGTTTTATTATGGAAGACCCTAATTTTAATGGAACGGATGATAATGGGAATCCGATCTATCAAAATCTATTTTTAGGCTACATTTTTGATGGACCCAATAACTATGAGAATCATGGCGATAACGCTATTTGGGATGGGTTTTTAGGGGTTCGAGTGGTGGATGTGTATAAAACCACCTTGGATTTTACGGACCCCGATAATCCGAAATATGTACGGCAAGTGGATCCCAATACCGGTAAGCCCTTTTCTATCAATGATCTGGATTTCTCTTTCAATTGGTGGTTGTCGGATTCTAATAATGCGGTTTTAGATGAAACACCGATGGGAGATGCCCCGAAATATGCTCGGATGTCGAATCTTCAAGATGATTATCATGCCGTTGCAAACACTGCGGCACGTCGAACAGGCGAGCTTGATTACAAAGACCCCACTACTTTTGGAACCGCGAGTCAAAATGATTTAACCAACTGGCCCCAGCCGACTCGGGAAGCCGCTATTGCCCGAGGTATCACTGACCTTCCGCCCGCGGGCCCACGGCGGGTAGATGACCCCGGTACGGAAGATACTCGTTTCTTGGTCTCTTATGGCGGGGGTCCGTTCACAGAGCTCAATCCCCGAGAACGGTTACATATTACGGTTGGGGTGATTATGGGCTTTACCTTCAAAAATCTGTTGCAAAATGCTTATTGGGCAAAAACGGTTTATGATAACTACTACAAAGGTCCAACACCGCCACCGTCTCCAAACCTCACCGTGGAACCGTACGGGGATGGCCGGGTAAAACTGACTTGGGATAACAGCCCAGAATCAACCGTTGACCCGATTAGTGGTCAACGTGACTTTGAGGGCTATCGAGTCTGGCGCAGCCGAAGCCGTATTCTGGATAGCTTCCAGATGATTGCTGAATTTGATATTATTGATGGGGACTCCGGTGTCGAAGGTGACCTCCGGTTTGATGTCGGTTTACCGGGTGAAAATCCAGACCATTTTGCATGTCAAGCATTTGCAACCGATAGCGGGTATGTCTTTATCGACCGGAATGTGACGGAAAACTTCACCTATTTTTATGCGGTGACTTCTTTTGACCGGGGCGAACCGGCAAATGGTGTGGCGTCCTTGGAAAGCAGTATCAACAACAATATGACACTGATCGTACCGTCAACTCCTGCTGGTAAAAAATTGGTTGCTGTTAATGATGATTGCGAAGAGACCAAACCGGTTGCCAATGGGTATTCGTTGGATGATATTCTTGTGATTCCAAATCCGTATCGTGGCGATAGGGATTATAGTTCTTATGATTATTCCGGTTGGGAAGATGCACGTTCGGAATATAGCCGTGTGATCGCCTTCACGAATCTTCCGGATGGTGATGTTACGATTCGAATTTATACGGTTGCCGGTGATTTGGTTCAAACCTTGACCGAAACCTTATCACCGACCGGTACGAGTACGATTTACTGGGATATGCTCACGCGAAGTCAACAACGCATCGTGAGTGGGGTATATATCTACTCGGTGGAATCGAAATACGGCACCAAAGTTGGTAAATTTGCGGTGATTCGCTAAGAAAGGAAGGTGATGACACATGAAAAAAGGAATAATGCTACTCAGCCTGCTGTTGACCCTCATGTTTCTCTTCCCGACATCCGCTCTCGCGTTGGATAAAGTCGCTCAGTCCGGCGTTCAGTTTTTGAAGATTGGTGTCGGTGCCCGTGCCGTGGGGATGGGAGAAGCATTTGTGGCTGTCGCGGATGACCCAACGGCACTGTATTGGAATCCGGCGGGTTTAGTCAACGTTGAAGGAAAAGCGTTTACGGTAAGTTATAACAAGTGGATTGCAGAAACCACGCATTCCTTTGTGGGGTATGCTCAATACTTTCCCGGCTTAGGGACTTTTGGTATCAGCTTTGTGAATTTCTCTGTTGGGGAAATTGATGAAACCGAGCCCGGTATCGGTCTGACCGGTCGAACCTATGGGGCGAGTGATTTTATGGCGGGTCTTTCTTACTCGCGCCGGTTAACAGACAAATTCTCCGTCGGTGGGACCCTCAAAATGATCAATTCGTATATCGCGGATGAATCGGCGGCTGGTTGGGCGGCGGATGTCGGTACGTTGTATGATACCGGTTTCCGTACTATCCGGCTGGGAATGGTGATTCAGAACTTTGGTGGGGATATTAAATATATCGGGGAAGATACGCCGTTACCCATTACGTTCAAAGCTGGCGTCGCGATGGATTTGCTGAATCGGGATGCCCATGCGGTTACCGGTTCCATTGAAATGCGTCACCCCAATGACAATGCTGAAACCGTGCAAATGGGGGGTGAATATTGGTTCAATAATATGGTTGCAACCCGCTTAGGTTACCGATATAATTACGATGCGGGAGGTCTGACCGCCGGTTTTGGCGTGAGATTAGACATCGGCGGTTCCCAATTTGAATTGGATTATTCCTATACCGATATGGGTGAGTATCTCGGACCCAATTTTGGAGATAATCCGCAGCGGATTGGAGCTACTCTGAAATTCTAAGGTCGTTATCGACTTTTACGCCCTATGAAAACCCGGATCCACACTGGATTCGGGTTTTCTTTATCCCCATTTGGAGACATTTGATGATTTTAGGGTTTTCCTCGTTTTGGCATGATTCTGCCGCCGCACTGATTGATGATTCGGGACAGTTGGTTGCCGCTATCGAAGAAGAACGCTTGAGCCGCATCAAACATGATGGCGCCTTTCCGGTAAAGGCTATCCAGTTTTGCCTTGATTTTGCCGGTATTCAAGAATCTGATCTGGATGCGGTGAGTTATTACCGCTTACCTCGCTTAAATGTTCACCACCAACTCGTACATTTTCTACGATGCTTTCCGCGTTCTCTTCAGTCCCTCCGGGATCAATCGGAATGGATCTCTGAATGGCGGAAAATGCTACGAGTTCGGTCCAACCTTAAACGCCATTTTCCCGTTTTGGCTCACCAACCATTTATACCGGTTGACCATCCGACGGCTCACGCCGCTAGCGCCTTTTTTCCATCTCCCTTTACGGAGGCGGTGGTTCTGGTTCATGATGCCATGGGAGAGTGGGCTGCAACGACCGTTTTTGAGGGACGTCATGGAAACCTAACCCGCTTGCTTCAAATTAATTTTCCACATTCCTTAGGTGTGTTTTACCAAACACTTACCATGTTTTTGGGATTTAACATCCGAAATGATGAATATAAAGTTATGGGATTATCCGCATATGGAAAACCGCGTTATTTAGATACGTTTCAGGAGATGATCCGGCTAACCGGTGAACCGGGATACCGTTTAAACCTTCGGTTTTTTCAATTTCAGTACGGTACAAAACCTTATTGGTCACCGCTATTAGAAGAAAAATTAGGACCCCCCCGTCTTCCGGGAGAAGAATTGACTGAACGTCATGCCGATATTGCCTGTAGCCTCCAAACCCGTTTGCAGGAAGTGGTGTTACATTTGGTGACCGCTATTTTTTCCCGGACAAAAACCCGGAATCTCTGTATTGCCGGTGGAGTAGGATTGAATAGTGTGCTAAATGGGGTCTTGCTTGAAAAATCGCCGGTCAGCCATCTCTACGTTCCGTCTGTGGCGGGTGATGCGGGGGCTTCTTGGGGTTCTGCTTTGATGGCACACCGCCGGTTGCAAAAATGCACATCGTTCCGCCCAGTTTATCGCGCCGATTGGGGACCCTCGTTTTCAGATGAGGCGATTGAGCGTATTCTTCAAGAACGCCACATCTCCTATCAGCGTGTGGAACATGTGCCTCGATTTTGTGCGTCCAAATTAGCAGAGGGATGGACCCTTGGATGGTTTCAGGGTCGGATGGAATGGGGACCTCGTGCGCTGGGTCAACGCAGTATCTTAGCCGACCCGCGTCGTGCCGAAATGAAAGACATCATCAATAAAAAGGTAAAAGGACGTGAACCGTTCCGCCCATTTGCCCCGTCCGTGTTGGAATCCCATTTTGCCGACTATTTTATCGCCCCCAATGCGGATCCCTTCCCCTTTATGACGACAGTCTTCCGGGTTAAACCCGAAAAACAATCGGAAATTCCGGCGGTGGTTCATGTAGATGGTACGGCACGGGTGCAAACTGTATCTGCGAATCTCCAACCTCTCTATGCCGGTTTGATTCATGAATTTTACCAACTCACAGGCGTTCCGCTTATTTTAAATACCTCGTTTAATGATAACGGCGTCCCCATCGTATGTACCCCTCAGGAGGCACTGGACGTGTTCCAACGCACCGGTTTAGATGGGCTAATGATTGGTGCGTTTTGGATTGCAAAACCCTGATTTTACCCCATCTACCCTAAACAAAACTGCTTGACAAGCCGAAATCGATCTGGTATACTGATTCCTGCTTTTTCAAACCGGTTGTGGTTTGAACGCTTCTTTAATCCGTTATTTCATTCATCTTATTCAAGGAGGTTACCCTCATGAATAAACTGGTATGTTTAGTTTTGGTTGTGGGTCTTTCTTTGTTGGCGATCCCGCTGTATGCGGCATCAAATGTCAGCGTGTCGGTCGATGAGGAAGGCAATATAACATCTGTTCAAACGATTGGGCATCTGGTTCCACTCCGAAGTTCTAGTGGAGAGCTACGCTTGCCCCCTTCCGATCCCGAAACCCCGGCGGCTCCGAATATTCGGTATGGAAGCAGTTCCCATAATCCACTGACGACATCCTTTGAACGTCAAGTGGTTCGTGTACCCGGTACTGAAGATATGATGTTTATTTATGAAAGTGATGATAATGATGCTGACAACACCGCAACGGAGTTAAAATACGGGTTGTATATCAATGATTTTTTGTTCTGGGATGTGCAAAGTATTACGGCCTCTATGGATCCAGAAGTCAATGCCGTACGCCGTAAAGCCCTAACCGCAACCTCTGATGGAGCGCTTCATGCTGTTTTTGGGTATTCGACCATTGCAGGTGACCGGGGGGGATTGCGTATGGGTTACGCCACTTATGACCCAATTTCTCAATCTTGGGCATACCAACGAGACCTGAATCCGGGTCCCGTACGGGGATTTTCATATCCCGTTATTGTAACGAATAGCCATGATGAACTCTATGTCGCATTGCAGCGATATACCTCGAATGGGGTAAACCATGACGGTCATTACTATTTTGTGCATACGGTGGGTGGTGATTGGTCATCCTTGGATCAAGTGGTCGATGAACCTGTTGGTCAATATGGTTGGGGAGTATGTAATATCGCGGCTGACCCCGTTACCGATGATTTGTATATCTTTTGGCCCGGTGAAGCGGATAGTGAAGGTGACATTGGCTATGAATGGCCCGATATTCGGGTGAAGAAGTGGAGCTACGACACCCAAACGTGGGACCCTGAAGACCCTGAAATTGGCTATACCGCGGTTGCAGGAGGTCCAGAGTATATGTACTATCCGTATGAATCTCCAGAAGATGTCCGCCCGGACGCCCATTTTGCGTGGGCACATTGGCCCATGGTTACCGTGGATAGTGAAGGTTACATCCATGTAATCACCCTCGGAAACCAAGTTGACCAACCCACCGGTATTTCCGGTAGTTTGTCGTTTTATTACAGCATTGGGGTGGCAGGTGTTCCGTATTATTCCCGCAGTGTGAATCCACGTGACCCCTCTGAATTTACGCCTCCGCAACGTATCTTCCAAACCCGTTTTGAGGATGAAGACGGTAACGTCTTTGATAATGATGTGGTTTCGGGAGGACAAATTGCCATTGATGAAGATGACAATCTTTATTTTATCTTTGGTCAATGGGAAGGTTGTTTCTTCAGTGCCCCCGATGCGGATTCTCTGTTGATTTATACCGGTCCGCAGCACATTCGGATGACATACTTTGATCGAGACCACGAAAGTGGCTGGTGGTCCCAATTAACAGAAGATGTGTTCACCGCACCATACGACACCACCAATGGTATTGAAGCCGGTCTGCAACATCCAACATGTGCCGCTCATGTGGAAGGTCCCTCAGATTTTCCGGATGAACCGGATAAATGGGGACTCCCAGTGTTGGCGAATGTCCATTATGACCTTGGCGGCGCTACGCCACCATATGACATTTTCTACATCAAAGCGCCGTACCAACCAGAGTGGCTATATGATATTGATTCGGTTGAACCGGAGCAAACCAGTGTGGCTGTTCCTGCTGTGGCAAAATTACACCAAAACTACCCCAATCCGTTCAACCCTCGCACAACCATTACTTATGATGTGATTCAGGCGGGCCATATCCGGTTGGCGATTTACAACATGAAAGGTGAATTGGTCAAGGAATTGGTGAATCACAACGTGGCAGAAGGTTCTTATAGTGTGACATGGGATGGCATGGATACCACCAATCAACCCGTGCCCAGCGGTATGTACACCTACCGTTTGGAAACCGATGATCACATTCTGACCAGAACCATGGTGTTGATGAAGTAAGATCGCCGCTTACCATGACCTCGTAACGTAAAAAGACCTCCGGTAGTGAAACTGGAGGTCTTTTTTTGGACAAAAGAAAACCCCGTTGCCGAGAGAAGACTGCAACGGGGTTTGTTTTACGGGGTTAACGATGTGCTAGGATGTTACCTGGACGTTTTTAGCGGTCAAGCCTTTCGGACCACTTTCCACGTTAAATTCCACTTTATCGCCTTCATTCAACGTCCGGAAACCCGCACCGTCGATGGAAGAATAGTGGACGAAAACATCATCGCCCCCATCATCCGTAATAAAGCCATAACCCTTTTTCTCGTTAAACCACTTGACAGTTCCGCTATTCATTATAGGAACCTCCAAATTAAAATATGAAAAAATCGTACTGTGTCTGTGTACCTGGCATCAATACACTATCGACCTTACGCAGAACATTTCGGAGATACCTCAAACTGCCAAATGGGTTTCGGTGACTACCAACGTTCTATCCAAAATCTTAATGCTACAGATAAGCCTGGTCAATACAAAGAACACAACGTACTACAATTGACGGGTTCAATATACGACCTTTTTCAGATGTACGCAAGCTTTTATTTACCATTTTACCCGCACTTCCGTCCATTTTTGCGGATTTTTTTGGTAGGTACGTTCGATCAGGGTTAGCCGGTGGTGGGTATCGAGTGTTAGCACGGTTGAACTACGTGTTCCATACGATTCGCTTTGAATGAAAAGGGGGGATAACGTCCGTTCCCGATCTATGCCAACACCGGTATGGGGGAGTTGATCGTCTGGAAAACATGCCGTTTCTGTTAATAGCTCAAAAATCTGCTCCCGATCGACTCCTTCCTGAAGTATTTCCACTAACCGGGTTTTGCCCCGTACTACTTTA
>RFFQ01000077.1 GCA_003697105.1 Gemmatimonadota bacterium
ATCGCGTTTGGCGATCTGATTCATCCAGCAGACCGGACACGGGTGTGGGAGACCGTTCAAACCGCACTCCAAAACCACCGCCCTTTTGAGATAGAATACCGTTTAATCCATAAAGATGGTACGGAACGATGGGTCAGTGAACGGGGGATCGGTACGATTTCCCCCGAAGACGGTCAGATTTGGCTAGAGGGGATTATTATTGATATTACCACCCAGAAACAGGCGGAATTCCAGCGCCGAGAACTGGAAACGATCATCAATCGCAGTCCGGTAGTTGTCTTTTTGTGGGAAAATGCGGAAGGATGGCCCGTTACCTATGTCTCTGGGAGTCTCAATCAGTGGGGGTACACGCCGGAAGCGTTCTATAACCGGCAGATCAACTTCGCGCAAATCGTCCATCCCGATGATTTAGCACGCGTCGCGGTGGAGGTCGCGCAATACAGCGAGGAAGGGCGGCAGGAATTTACCCAACACTACCGGATACGAACCGCTAGCGGAGAGGTACGCTACGTAGAAGACTGCACCTGGGTGCGCCGCAATGAACAGAATGAGATCACGCACTATCAAGGAATCCTGCTTGATATAACAGAACAGGTGAAGGCAGAACAGCGCTACCAAACCATATTTGAAACGGCTGGTACCGCCTTGACCATTTTGGATGAAACCGGATTGATCCGTTTAGCCAACACGGAATTTAGTAACCTCGCCGGATTACCGCTGAATCAAATCATTAACAAAACCCGTTGGCAGGATTTTGTTGCGCCGGATGAAATCGAACGGATGACCCATTATCAAGACGAACGTCGCCGCGGGTCAGAAAATGTTCCGGATGCTTATGAATTTAAATTTCAAGATGCGGCGGGCAATATCAAACACATTTTGACCCGGGTCAAGATGATTCCCGATAGTTCCTACAGTGTCGCGTCACTCATGAATTTCACCTCCCGTAAGCACGCGGAAGAAAAACTGGCATGGCTGGCTGCCGTCGTTCAGCAAGCAACCTTTTCGGTAGTAGTCACCGATTTGGAAGGACAAATTGAATATGTGAATCCCTATTTTGAAAAGATAACCGGTTATTGCCCGGCAGAGGTCATTGGGGAAAATCCACGTTTGCTCAAAAGCGGTAAACACGATAAATCCTTTTACCAGCAGTTGTGGGACACCATTACTCAGGGGAACATTTGGACGGGGCGATTCTGCAATAAACGCAAAGATGGTACCCTTTATTACGAAGATGCGGTAATTTTCCCCATCCGGAATTCCAAAGGTCAGATGATCAACTATGCTGGGGTCAAACGGGACATTACGGAACAGGTCAAAGCGGAAGAACAGTTGCATTTTCTGGCAAATATTCTTGAAAATGTACAAGATAGTGTGATTGTAACCGACCTCGAACAGCGGATTCTCTATTGGAATAACGGGGCTGAGACCATTTTGGGTTACTCTGCCCAAGAGATGCTGGGCCAATCGATCCGCCAAATTCATGGTGGGCAAGTGCGGATTTGGGGAGGCGATTTTGAGAACCTAATGGCAGGTAACGATTTTATCCATGAATGGGAAGTTCAACGGAAAGATGGTACTACCATTTGGCTGGATACCAAAACCACCCTGATGTTTGATGAAACGGGGCAACCCACCGGGTTCATCAACGTTGCCAAAGATATAACCGTCCGTAAACTGGCGGAAATCGAGCTACAACATGCTCATGATACGTTAGAAACCCGCGTGGAAGAACGCACCCAAGAACTGGCGAATGTCATCCAGCAAATGGAACAGGAGATGCAAGACCGCTTACGGGCAGAGGAAAAGTTGGTGGAAAGCAATGAAAAATTCCGCCAACTCGCTGAAAATGTCGATACCGTCTTCTGGATTTGGGATATAGAGTTGGAAATGTTGATCTATGTCAACCCCGCCTATGAACAGATATGGGGGCGTCCCCTGACCTCTCTTTTGGTGAATTCAACCTTCTGGACCGAACAGGTTCATCCCGCGGATCAAGAACGTGTCATGGAAGCATTTACGGCCTTTTATGATCAAAATATAGAACTGGAATATCGAATCCTCCGCCCGGATAATGAAAGCCGCTGGGTGTGGGTGCGCACGTTTCGCATCCCCGATCCGGTGGGGAATATTTATCGCATCATTGGTCTGGTAGAAGACATCACACCCCAGAAGGAGGCGGAAGAAGCCCTCCGCCAAGCCTTGGAAAAAGAAAAGGAATTGAACAACTTAAAAACACGTTTTATCTCCACAGTTTCGCATGAATATCGTACACGACTCGCCGTGATCCAGATGAGTACAGGTATTCTCAAGCGTTACCGGCACCGGTTGTCGCCCGAAAAGCAGGATGAACATATCCACCGGATTGAAGGGCAAATCAAGCAAATGACGAATCTACTGGATAATGTTCTGTTTATTGGGCGTTCCGATACGGGACGGTTGGAGTTCAAACCGGCACCGTTCGACCTCAAGGCTTTTATAGCAAATCTCTTAACGGATTTCGGGTATGTGTATGAAAATCGGCAGATTGATTTTATCTGCACGGCGAAATCCATCGAGCTGACGGCGGATCAGCAATTAGTCGGTTATGTGCTCCGGAATTTGATCTCCAATGCGCTCAAATATTCTCCGGCGGAAAAGCCGGTTCAAATTGAATTGCAAGCCCAGCCGGATCAGGTGGTGCTACGTGTCGTCGATCAGGGGATCGGCATTCCGGCGGCAGACCAGTCCCATCTGTTCGGGTTGTTCTACCGGGCAACGAATGTCACAAACATTCAGGGCACAGGTTTAGGGCTAAACATCGCCAAACGTGCTGTGGAGATGCACGGTGGGACGATTGCTTTTACCAGTACGGAAGGCGAAGGTACAACGTTTACCGTCACATTACCGTATACACCCCCAGCTTAGGATAGGTTTACATGGCAAAACTTGGTTTTTTCACCCAACGCCCCCATCCCGACCAGACCCGCAATAAAGAGGGCGGGATGGCATTTCAGATACCGGATCCAGCTCTGCGCCTGCTTTCCATGCTGGGTTCTTCGTTTTTCAACGAACCGAAATACTATGAGTTGACCGTCGCCGGTGACCTGAGTGAATCCGCTGGCTTAATTATCTCCACGGCACAGGAAATTGCGCAATCCGAACACCCCCGGGACCTGCTGCTGCTGGCACATTGGGCACGTTCCGCCATGCGTATTCGGACCACACCACAAATCCTGCTGGCAATTGCCGCTAATGACGAAAAAACCAAACCGTTTGTCCGGCAGTATTGCCCCCGCATCATTCAACGCGCAGATGAGGTACGGCAGGTGTTTGCCGCATATGATTTTCTGTTTGGGCGCCCCTTTCCCAATTGCCTCAAACGCGGTCTGGCAGATGCCCTAACCCAATTTGATGAATATGCGTTGTTGAAATACAACACCAAAAGACATCCCACTTTCCGGGATGTATTGTTGATGATAGATCGCCGTCAGGATTATCCCGTTCAACAGGCGTTGTTTGAATATTTGGTCAACCAAAAGGTGATTGAACCGGAAAAAACGCCTGTTTTGGCGGCTCAAAAAGCCCTGTTGGATAAAACCGAATTTGATGATGACGCCAAACGACTGGCAACGACGGCGCGGGCTACGTGGGAAATGCTGGTTAGCCATTTCGGTAACCGTACGGAGGTGTGGGAATTTCTCATCCCGCAGATGGGGTATATGGCACTATTACGGAATTTGCGGAATTTGCAGCAAGCCGGCATCTCGTGGGAGGCAACCGAACGGGTTGCCCGCCGTCTCGCCGACCCAGAGGAAGTCGCCCGCAGCAAACAATTGCCGTTCCGGTTCTACACGGCTTACCTGACCGTTCAGGGGGATGAGTTTGGATTTGCGTTTTCGTATCGTTTTATGGAAGCTCTAATTGAGGCGCTGGAGCATTCCCTAGCGCAGGTACCGCATCTCCCCGGCAAAACGGCGATCTGTTGTGATAACTCAGGCTCAATGGCGCAGAAAATCAGCAGAAAATCTGAGGTTTCCTGCGCGGATGTGGCAAATTTGCTGGGTGCCATGGCACACCGTATCTGCGATGAGGCACTGGTCATCGCGTTTGCCACGGATGCGGTAACGGTCGATCTACCGGCTTCCGATGATCTGATCGCGAAAGCGGAAGCCATCAAAATGACCGAGACGAACGGCTGGGCAACTCATGGGTGGAAATGTATTCAATTGTTGATCGATCAGAATATTTTTGTGGATCGCATTCTTCTGTTAAGCGATATGCAATGTTATGATTCTCACTGGGAGCGGGAGAACTCGGTCAACGCACGGCTGAATGCTTACCGGCGGCGGATCAACTCGGAATGTTATCTTCACAGTATTGACCTGCAAGGGTATGGGCTGTCCCAAACACCAACAGATGATCCACGAGTGAATTTGCTCAGCGGCTTTTCCGAGAATATTCTCTCATATATCTTGACATTTGAAGCCGCTACACCGCCAGATACCCCGTTGCCCACTCTGGAAACCCTTCGCCAGCAATGGTAACATTTCTATAATTTTGCTTGATTTTCAAAGGGGATTATTGTAAGTTGATTGAGGTTGAGAAATGTTGCTATCTACCAACGTTATCAAGGATTTGTGCCAATGGATTTGACACTTTTGCTCGCGGTCGGTCTGATCATACTGGGTTTTTTGTTGATTTTGGTCGAGATTTTTTTGATTCCGGGATTAAACATCTTTGGAATCATCGGCTTTTTCGCGATTATTGCCGGCTTTGTCTTTTCTTTACAATTGGGGCTGGTATATGCGATTCCCATTTTCATTGGCAGTATTGCACTGGGTATTTTTTTGGTGCAACAGATCATGCGGACACGTGCGTGGGATAAGATCATTCTGCATGATGAAGAGCGCTCTGAAGAAGGGTATCTTTCGGCAGATGCCAATTTAGAACGGTTGGTGGGGCAAACAGGTTATGCTTTAACGGCACTTCGACCTTCCGGTACGGCTGTGATTGAAGGTCAACGAGTGGACGTGGTCACGGAAGGGATTTTTATTGAGAAAGATGCTCCCGTAAAAGTGGTAAATGTGGAAGGTACCCGGGTGGTTGTCCGTCCGGCGTATTGAGACCTTTTTAACATCAAGAGGAGGTTTGTATCATGCCCGGTGGTGGTATTCTTGTTTTTGTAGCTCTGATCCTATTCATCATTTTTATTTCGTTATTTAACTACTTTATTCCGGTGGGCTTGTGGATCACGGCGCTCTTTTCAGGGGTGCGGGTCGGTCTGTTTACGCTGGTCGGGATGCGTTTACGGAAAGTCCCGCCGGCCGCGATCATCTTACCGCTGATCAGCGCCACCAAAGCCGGAATGCGCGTGGATATTAATAAACTGGAAGCCCACTATTTGGCATGTGGGCGAAATACACTGGAACGCAATGGCCGTATTTTAACCGCCGATGACCGGGTGCGGGATGTGGTTGCCGCACTGATTTCGGCAAGCAAAGCCGGCATTGAACTCAGTTTTGAACGGGCAACCGCCATCGATCTGGCAGGACGGAGCGTGCTCGAAGCCGTCCACACCAGTGTGAATCCGAAAGTGATCGAAACCCCCCGCGTGGCGGCAGTTGCCCGCGACGGTATCCAGTTGATTGCCGTCGCCCGAGTGACCGTGCGTGCCAACATTGACCGGTTAGTCGGTGGTGCCGGAGAAAAAACCATCCTAGCCCGTGTAGGTGAAGGGGTGGTGAGTAGTATCGGTTCCTCTGCTTCCCACAAGGAAGTGCTGGAAAACCCGGATAAAATCTCCAAAACGGTGCTGGCAAAAGGTTTGGATTCCGGGACGGCGTTTGAAATTCTCTCCATCGATATTGCCGATGTGGATGTGGGTACGAATATCGGGGCAAAGTTGCAAATCGATCAAGCCAATGCGGATAAACAGATCGCCCAAGCCAAAGCCGAAGAACGAAAGGCAATGGCGATTGCACAGGAACAAGAGATGCGGGCAAAAGTGGAAGAGATGCGGGCACAGGTTATCGCGGCGGAAGCCCAAGTGCCGTTGGCACTGGCAGAAGCGTTCCGCAACGGCAATTTAGGTGTGATGGATTATATGAATTACAAAAATATTCAAGCGGATACAAAAATGCGCGAACAAATTGCCGGCGGCGGCAGCCAATCATCCAGCCCAAAGAGTGAGAGCTAATCGATTATGATCGATATTCTATTTGCCGATGGGGGGATCGGGGGACTCATTTTTTTACTGATTGTGATCATCCAAGTGATCGCCTCTATCCTCAACAAAGCCAATCAAAAAAAGCAAGTGGAAACAGAGGATGCTCCGCCGGAAATGCCCGACTGGATGAAATCCTGGTTTGAGGAAGAAGACGCTGAAGACACCGAAGAACCCGCGACCCCGCCCCCGGAACGCCACCGGGAAATTCGTCCGGCGGAACCCCAGCCAACACGTGCCCACGAAGAAGTGCCTGATGGCACCAGCACAATGGAAGGGTACTCTCTGGAACACATCCCCGGTAAAACGAGCCTTGGCGATGACTTAAAAGAGATGTTCGCCGATTTGCGCGAAAAAGAGCGGCGTCTTCCCCGGTCGGTGCATCTGGAGGTTACCCCCGCGCCGCCCCAACCCGCCATCCCGCCGGTTCAACATGAACCGGTTGCCGCCGCAAGCTCGCTGGCACAGATGCTATCTACGACGGACCAATTGAGAAATGCGGTCATGGTGGCAGAAGTGTTAGGACCGTGTAAAGCCAAACGCCGCTGGAGAAGCAAGGTGACGCACCACACGATTTAAAACGGAAAAATGGGCTTGACAACAACGGAATTGGCTATTACTTTATCGCTCACTTTGAACCCAGTGCCGGAGTGGTGAAATTGGTAGACGCGCTGGACTCAAAATCCAGTGGGGGCGACCCCGTGTCGGTTCGAGTCCGACCTCCGGCACCAGCACAAAAAATACCCGCAAGTTTTTTGGAATCCAAATACTTGCGGGATTTTTATTTGGATTCTCTTACCGTTTCTCCCCATCTTCCAGCCGGTTTTTGTCTCTGAGAAGTCTCTTGACGCATTGAAGCGGGATCGATATTTTGATCCGGCTCACTATCTTTTATCGACTCTAGCTATTGAGGTTCCTTACAATGTCCTGTACAACTCCTAAATTCGTGATGCGAATCAGTTTGATTCTCCTGTTGGTTTCTTCCTTGAGTCTGGCGGACCCTATTTTTCCAGATTTGCAAGGTCAAGCGCTGTTGGACGCTTTGGAAAGTGCGTATCGCCCCACTTCAACCCTGAGTTACAATGAAGCGCGGGATGTACTTTACACGATTATTGATAATCACAATGATCATCTCACCTGTGTTTATACTGGCTTTGAAATTTATCTGGATCATAACTCCTCCAATCCCCGAAGTGAAGCGTATGAGCGCGGGATCAATTGCGAACACACTTGGCCCCAAAGTTTGGGCGCCACCGGGCAAGCCAAAAGTGATATGCATCACCTCTATCCCACCCGGATTGATGTGAACGCTGCACGAGGAAGCCTGCCATTTGATGATATTCCCGATAATTGGACGGATCGATGGTGGCGGCTGGATTACCATCAGGGGAGTATCCCCGGCAGTTATATTGACGAGTACAGCGAGGAAGATACCAATACCGATTTTGAACCTCGCGAAGACCACAAAGGCAATGTGGCGCGCTCCATGTTTTACTTTTACACCATGTACCACGATCAAGCCGATGATACTTTTTTTGAGATTCAAAGAGACCGGCTGCGGTTATGGCACTATGAAGACCCGGTGGATCCGGCGGAGATTGACCGCACGTGGCAAATTGCGTCTTACCAGCAAAATCGACCTAATCCGTTCATTATTGATACCACATTGGTACTTCGGGCTTATTTTCCGGAGTTGGTCAGTGTACCGTTGGAAAATGCCTCCGTTTCTACGCCACAAATGACTTCGCTTCATCCCAATTACCCCAACCCATTTAATCCACAAACCACGTTGGCGTTTGATCTGGCAACAGATAGTCACGTCACTTTTTCCATTTATGATATGCAGGGACAGTTGGTGAAAACGCTGATTGATGCGGCATGTACCGCCGGATCGTATCAGGTGCTGTGGGATGGCACCGATGACCGTGATACCGCGGTCTCCAGTGGGATTTATTGGGGGTGTTTGACCACTGGGGAACAGACTCAGACGCAATCAATGGTGCTCTTGCGCTAATTTTCGCGCAGGTAGGTTAAAAAGAAGAAACCGCCGAGAATAACAGCAAGGTAGGTTGTAACGACCCGCCAGATGACGGTAAACAACCCCAGTACCTCTGCGGGAACGATCAATCCCATCAGGGCAACAGAAGCGATCTCTGCCGCACCGCTGGAGCCGGGGGTTGGGATCAGATAGGTGGAGAAAAAGAGGAGTGTTTGCAAAATCCAGACATCCCCAAAATGCACCTCGACACCGAAACCTCGGATCAAAAAGTAGGCGGTCGCAAAACGGGCAGTGAGTGCCAGCGCCACCAGAACCAGACTAAACAATACCAACCCGGTTTCTTCCCGCAGCAAGCGTACAAACTCCTGTTGAAACCGGTTAAATTGGTGAAGTAACCGTTGGCCGGGTGCGCGATCTGCTAACCAATCTCGCCTCGAAAGGTGACTTAGCACCTGAAAAATAAGCCGTAAACCGTGTTGGAAGGGTTGGGGATGGAATAGCACCGCGGTAATGGCGGTTAAAACCAGAATCACACCGGCAATACTGAAATAAAGTACCGGTAGAAACTTCGGGCTGATGTTGAGTATTGCCGGTTGAAGCGCCAAACTTCCGGCGGTGGCGACGGTCAAAAAAAATACCGTGCTGGAAAAACTGATAATCAGGATGGCAAAGGCATGGGAGGCATGAACACCCTCTTTATGCAAGACATAGGTTTGTGCCACACCACCCCCAATTGAGGACGGGGTCGTGGCAGAAACAAAATAATTGATCGTAATGGTACGAAAACAGGTCCAAAGGGAAATTTTTTCATTATGAAGCACCACAAAAAGATACAGTTTGAGGGAGCTGAAAAACCACTCGATAGCAGTACTGAGTAAAGCCAGTCCTAAAAACGGAAGTTGGAGATGCCGGATTATGTCCGCCAGATGGGGGGTTTTCCACCAAAAAACACCAATTGATGCGATCAAGGCAATTAGGCTAAACAGAAAGATGCCTTTTTTCAACAAACGGGGTTCGGGTCTCCAGAGGATGGGTTCTGGCATGTTTGCCTCATAAAAAACAACCCACTGACGGACGTCAATGGGTTGTTCCATATTAGCGAACTCGTTAGGGGATTATAAGCGGGTAAGTACCCCTTGTACCGCTTTTTTGAAGGCATCATTTACCCCTTCACCGGTACGGGCGGTGGCTTCCACATAAGGAATTTTCCAGATATTGAATTTTTCCATTTCGTCAATTGGTGTGGCATTGGGAAGGTCACGTTTGTTGTACATAAGGACGAATGTCACTTTGCTGAGGTCACCGCGAGTTTCTTCATAGAGCATTTCACGGATTTGCTCTAGCATTACCTTATTGGCATAGACACGTTCGGGGTGAGAGTCCGCCACAAAAACAACCGCATCCACATCCTGCAGGAGCATGCCGCGTTCTGCTTTGTGGAAGATCATTCCGGGGACGGTGATCATGGTCACAAACACCTTAAAACCCTTCACATTGCCTAATTGGAACATATATTTTTTGAAGGTTTTGGTCTCATCGCCGGAATGTCCGCTTGGGTTTTCTGCGTCATCGTCGGCTTCCACGGCTTTTTGTTCCTTCAAGCCCCGTTGTGCCCGAATAAATTCAACCGCCGTCGTTTTGCCGGACTGCCCCGGACCGCAAAACGCGATTTTCATCGAAATGGTTTTTTCACTTTGATTGACGGATGGCATTTTATCCTCCCTGCCTCAAGCCATAGAATCGCTAATCCTTGCGTTCCTATTGTAGATGATCCCGGATGAAAATGCAAGAGTTTTATTCGGGCTTCGTTGTTTTTCGGTAACCGGATGGGCATCCATTATTTTTCATCAAAAACCAAGCTCAATTTTCGAAGGTTAGTTCTTTCGGCAGACCGAAAGTGATATGTTCTCGCTCGATGATCACTTCTTCCAAATCAACCCGGTCATACATCGATTTGAACCAGTTGATTGTCTCTTGCACCAGTACTTCCGGAGTGGATGCACCGGAGGTAATCCCCACCGAATTTACATTGTCCAGCCATGCTGGGTCGATTGTGTCCGCAGAGGCGATTAAATGTGCCGGTACCCCCTGATAGCGCCCAACTTCCGCCAATCGGTTTGAATTGGAACTGCTTTTTGACCCCAACACCAAAATCAGATCGCATTGGTTGGCAAATGCTTTTACGGCATTCTGTCGGTTTTGGGTTGCGTAGCAAATATCGTCTGCTTTGGGACCTTCAATGTGCGGATACTTTTCTTTGAGGGCATCGATGATTTCAGCGGTATCATCATAGCTGAGCGTGGTTTGGGTGGTAAACGCGATCTTTTCGGCAGTCAAATTCAGGTTTTGTACATCTTCAACCGTTTCGACCAGTACGGTACGCTCTGGGGCGTGACCCATCGTACCGATTACTTCCACGTGATTTTTGTGCCCGATCATCACAATTTGATAATCGTTATCGTTATACCGGGTCACTTGGCGGTGGACTTTGGTTACTAGCGGGCAGGTGGCATCAATGGCTTTGAGGTGTCGTTCTGCCGCGATTCGGTGTGCCGAGGGGGGCACGCCATGTGCACTAAAAATCACCACACTTCCCGGGGGGATGTCATCAAAATCTTCCACAAAAACAGCCCCTTTTGCGGTCAGTTCGTTGACCACGTGCTCATTATGGACAATCTGGTGTTTCATGTAAACCGGTGCACCAAACTTTTTCAATGCGGTTTCTACAATATCAATGGCGCGAACAACACCGGCACAGAACCCACGCGGTGCCGCCAAATATAGTTTTATCGTTTTCATTGTTTGTTTCTCCCTGTAAATATGAATTTGCGATTGCTCATTTGCGGGGGAAAGGGTACGGTCTTTTAAGGGGAATATCAAGAGGATTTTTGCGAAAAAACATCTTGACAAAATCAGAAAGGCATATTACATATCCCGTCACATGTGAGACGCATTATTTGAAAATGATGATGTTGAGTTCCTCAGTAGCTCAGTTGGTTAGAGCGGGTGGCTGTTAACCACTAGGTCGTAGGTTCGAGTCCTACCTGAGGAGCCAGTTTTAGGCGAAACCAATCGCGGTTTCGCCTTTTTTTATTCGCTTTTTTCTGCCGGTTTTTCCGTCTTGTTTGTCACCATTTTCCAGATAACCAGCACGGCGCCGATCAGAATTCCCACATCATCCAGATACATGGGATCGGGGAAAAGATCGACGGGTGATATACCATAAAACACAGCCCCCACAAACACGATAACCGATACAATTCCACGTAAAATTGTTGGCATGAGGTTTCCTCCGCTCTTGGCTATAAACGAACCACTTTCTTGACCAGATCGTGGTCAAAAAAGTTGATGGACATTCCGGCATCCACCACCACATGCTGGGCATTGATCCCGCTAGAACGTTCACTGAGCAAAAAGACGGCAACATTGGCAACCTCCTCCGTTTGCAGGGCTTCTTTGCGTGGAATTACCTGTTCGGCATACAGATAATAATCCAAATAGCCCGGGATTCCAGCAGAAGCGGAGGTTTTTAACAAACTTGCATTGACCGTATTAAAACGCACTTTGGAAAATCGACTAAACGATTTTGCCAGAAAGGCTACGGAAGAGTCCAATGCCGCTTTGACCGGTGCCATATA
>RFFQ01000078.1 GCA_003697105.1 Gemmatimonadota bacterium
AAATTTACCGAAGATTTTGAGTATCCCACGATGGAGATGTGGCGGGAGGCGGTTGTTCAATCGCTCAAAGGGCTTCCCTTTGAAAAACTCCTGACCAAAACGTATGAAAATATCACGATTCAGCCCATGTACTCCCAAGAGGTTATGGCAACGCTCCCCCACACCGCTAGCATCCCCGGTAGCGGGGGGTATGTGCGGGGAACACACCCGTTGGGCTATCTCCAAAAATTATGGCATGTGAGCCAAGAATTACCGTATGCCGCACCGGCGGAGGTAAATTCTGCTGCCAAACATGATCTGCAACGAGGGCAAACCGAACTCCATATTGTGCTAGATGCCGCCACGCGTGCCGGAAAGGATGCCGACCGTGCCCCGACGGATCAGGTGGGTCGGGGGGGAACATCTATTTCGTGTTTACCCGATGTGACAACGTTGCTCGATCACATCGATCTACCTGCAACGTCGATTTTTGTTCAAGCGGGTACCCAAGGCTTACCCCTATTAGCCCTCTTTGCGGCGTATTTGAAGGAGCATAACGTGCCCCGAGACACCATGCAAGGGTGCATCGGCAGTGACCCGCTGGGTGTATTGGTACAAGAGGGTGAATTGGCTCACCTTACCTCATGGTACGACCAGTTAGCCGTTACGACGCGGTGGGCTACCCAACATGCGCCACGGCTGCAGACGATTCTGGTGCAAGGTAACCCGTATCGGGAAGCCGGGGGTAGTGCGGTGCAGGAACTGGCATTTACCCTCGCGACCGGCGTGGCGTATATCCGCGAATTGCAACACCGGGGATTATCAATTGATGAGATTGCCCCCCGGATGCGGTTCTCCTTCGCTATTGGCTCGGATTTCTTCATGGAAGTGGCAAAGTTTCGCACGGCACGGTTGCTATGGGCACAGATTGTCAACGCCTTTGGGGGGAGCGAAGACGCGCAAAAAATGGCAATCCATGCCCGGACATGCCGTTGGAACAAAACGGTGTTCGACCCTTACGTGAACATGCTCCGCGTTACGGTGGAAGCACTTGCCGCCGTTCTGGGGGGATGTGATAGTTTGCATATTAGTCCCTTTGATGAAATTATTCGCCATCCCGATGAATTTTCCCGCCGGATCGCCCGCAATGTACATATCATTTTGCGGGAGGAATCCAATTTATATCGACTGGTTGATCCGGCGGGGGGTTCGTGGTATGTGGAGCAGCTTACCGGTGAGGTGGGACAACAGGCATGGCGGCTCTTCCAACAGATTGAGTCCGAAGGGGGTATGCTTAATGCCTTAAAAGCGGGTATCCCCCAACGTCAGGTTCAGGCGGTGGCGAATCAGCGCCGGAAACATCTTTCCACCCGGAAAGACCGGATTGTCGGGACAAACATGTACCCCAATCTCGTGGAAAAGAAGGTTGAGCGGCGTCCCTTTGACCATCAAGCCTTTCAGGCACTGCGCCGGGAACAGCTTACCACCGTGCGGAAAACCGCTGCTCCAGACCGCTGGATTCAATTTGACCCGAATCGTCCTATTGAAACAGGAATGGAGGCTGTCCGAAACGGGGCAACCCTCGGTGAATTTGGGACACACCTGACCGCTGGCGGGGAATCGATTACCATTACGCCACTTGGGATTCATCGCGGTGCTGAATTTTATGAAGAACTGCGGCAAAAAGTGGAAGCGATGCCCGAACGTCCAACGGTGATTTTGCTCAAAATGGGAGCGGTCAAATACCATAAGGCGCGTGCCGATTTTTCACGCGGCTTTTTTGAGGTCGGCGCCTTTACGGTGATGGATGAACACGTCTTTGACTCTCCAGAAGCCGCCGCTTCCGCGGCTGTGACTTCAGGGGCACATATCGCGGTTATTTGCTCTACGGATGATCAGTATCCAGAACTCGTACCGCCCATCGCCCAGTCTATTAAGGCGGAAAAACCGGAGATGCACGTGATCTTGGCAGGCTATCCCAAAGACCAGATCGAGACGTACAACGCCGCCGGAGTGGATGAATTTATCCATGTGAAGGCTAATGTTTACGAGATTTTGAGCCATCTCGTTCAGACTATCGCCCGCTAAAGGCGGGGGAATGACGCCATCATTGAAAAACGGCATCTGTGCCGGCTCATCGATCCGAAAATCGGTTTTGCAACGGGAGTACTTCCTGATATTTTTTACATATTTATTTTATAAATTAAAATTTTACATAGATAAACCTGTAGGGTTTTTAAGCCATAAGGAGCAACTCGATGAAATCTCCTGATTTTACCCAACTCCATTATACTGATTTTGCTTTCACACCCTCCGGTGTGCCCCAAATCGACTTAGATGATCATCTGTGGCACACGATGGAACAAATTGATGTGAAACCGTATTACACCCATCACGATGTAGAAGGCATGGAACATCTTGGTTATGTTGCCGGATTGCCACCTTTTTTGCGTGGACCGTACCCCAGTATGTACGTCACCCGTCCGTGGACGGTGCGCCAGTATGCCGGATTTTCCACCGCCGAAGAAAGTAACGCTTTTTATCGCCGGAACTTAGCGGCTGGGCAAATGGGCTTATCGATTGCCTTCGATTTGGCGACCCATCGCGGCTATGACTCCGACCATCCGCGTGTCGTCGGTGATGTCGGCAAAGCAGGCGTCGCGATTGATTCGATCTTGGATATGAAAATTCTGTTTGATGGTATTCCGCTTGATAAAATGTCTGTTTCTATGACCATGAACGGCGCGGTAATGCCGGTGATGGCATTTTACATTGTGGCGGCTGAAGAACAAGGCGTCAAGTGGGAGCAATTAACCGGCACGATTCAGAATGACATCCTGAAAGAATACATGGTGCGCAATACATACATCTACCCGCCGGCGGGCTCCATGCGGATTATTTCGGATATTTTTAAGTTTACCTCGCAATATATGCCCAAATTTAACAGCATCAGTATCTCCGGGTATCACATGCAAGAAGCGGGAGCCACGGCTGATATCGAAATGGGATATACCTTGGCTGATGGGCTGGAGTATGTCCGCACCGGGATCAATGCCGGAATTGATATTGATGCATTTGCGCCGCGTCTCTCCTTTTTTTGGGCGGTGGGGATGAACTATTTTATGGAAATTGCGAAGATGCGGGCGGCTCGTGTGCTCTGGGCAAAACTGATTAAGCAATTTAATCCTAAAAATCCCAAATCGATGGCGTTACGCACGCACTCCCAAACATCGGGCTGGAGTTTGGCAGAGCAGGACCCGTTCAATAATGTTGCCCGCACCTGTATTGAGGCGATGGCAGCGGCACTGGGGCATACGCAATCGCTCCACACCAACTCTTTGGATGAAGCGATTGCCCTACCAACGGATTTCTCTGCCCGAATTGCCCGCAATACCCAGCTATTTTTGCAAGATGAAACCGGTATTTGCCGTGTCGTTGACCCGTGGGGTGGCTCATATCTAGTCGAATATTTAACCGACCAACTTCTGAAACGGGCATGGCGTCACATTCAGGAGGTGGAATCTTTGGGCGGCATGGCAAAAGCCATTGAAACCGGTTTGCCGAAAATGCGTATTGAGGAAGCTGCCGCACGACGTCAAGCACACATTGATTCCGGTAAAGAGACGATTGTTGGTGTCAACAAATATCGTCTCGAATATGAAGACCCCATCGACATTTTAGAGGTGGATAACACTGCTGTCCGCGAGGCGCAGATTGCCCGGCTTAAAAAACTGCGGGCAGAACGGGACGAGGCGAAATGTCAAGCGGCACTGAACGCGATCACTCAAGCGGCGGCAAGTGGTGAAGGAAATCTATTGTTACTCTCCGTGGAAGCCGCACGAGCACGGGCATCACTCGGGGAAATCTCCGACGCTATGGAAAAAGTTTTTGGACGCCATAAAGCGGTTATTCGTTCCATTTCAGGGGTTTACAGCGCCGAATTTGGGGACGCCGCTGAAGTTGCCCGGGTGCGCCAAATGGCAGATGAATTTGAAGCATGGGAGGGTCGCCGCCCGCGTATCCTGATCGCTAAAATTGGACAGGATGGGCATGACCGCGGCGCAAAAGTGATTGCCACCGCTTTTGCCGACTTGGGTTTTGATGTGGATATTGGACCCTTGTTCCAAACGCCCGCCGAAACCGCACGACAAGCTGTGGAAAATGATGTCCATGTGGTGGGGATGAGTTCCCTTGCCGCCGGGCACAAAACGCTTTTGCCAGAATTGGTTGCAGAATTGAAAAAACTTGACCGCCAAGATATTATGGTCGTGGTGGGAGGAGTCATCCCAGCACAAGATTACCAATTTTTGTATGATCACGGTGCGAGTGCGGTTTTTGGTCCGGGCACCGTGATTCCTGTCGCGGCGCAGAAAATTCTGGAAGAATTGAAACGGCGGGTAGGGCTTGATTCGTAACCGTTATGGGTAGGTCTATCGGTTGGGCGCAGCCAGTCCGCTGCAGCCGGTATTGGCACGCCTTACTCTTTCTCAAAGGCATCGTCGTCGATGTTATTTTGGATACGGAATCGTTGTACGGCGTTGGTGATGAGCAGCTTTTGCCGCCCCATGAGAAAGAAGTACCGGGTGATTTTACCTTTACCATCGCCAAGGTCGCACACCCACTGGATGGTTTTGTTTTGGGTAGGGTACGCCGTCAAATTGCCGATCCAGCACATGACAGAGCCATCGCTCCGAATCGGTCTGTTTGAAGGTTTAATTCACCCGCCGGAGTTGGTCTTTGAAAATGGAATTCAGATTGTAGTTCTCGTTAGGTTCTCGAGATGGATTCATTAATCCAAAACAGAGGCGCCTCTCCCATTGATGAGACGATGGGAACGCTCGTAAGCCAGACTATTTTCACTCTGAGGCCATAACCGCGCCGTCCGGTGTTCGATCATTTTTTTATCATCACTTGAATGTTGGCACGGACACGCTTATCGCTAAAACCACCCTCTAACACGGATACATAGGAGTCAAGCATCATAATCAACATCCTCATC
>RFFQ01000079.1 GCA_003697105.1 Gemmatimonadota bacterium
CCTCGCCGGTCTTGAGGAATGAGTTCCAACCAGCGTTCTTCTTCCGGCAGGTCTTCTGGTAATTGCGTATTGAAATGCTTCTTTAATTTCCAACTGATCAGGCTGGCTTGTTCTGTGGTAAATTTCGCTCGATATAATTCGGTATCGATAATGACGGTCTGGACGGGTGCTGGGGGCGCCGTCTCCAGTGTATCGGCAGAGACCGCGGCAATCGCCGGATTTGGTGTTTCTACTGTCGTTATGCTATCCGGGGGGCGGTTAGAGGCGGTGCTTCGCTCCGAATCCGGGTGTTCCGGGCGGCTGAAGCCGCCGGTGGTGTCGGTATCTACTCTCAACGAATCCGAAGCGGATTCTGGGGGAATGTAAGCGGGTTTCCAAATAAACTCGTTACTGAACCAAATAACAATAAAAATCAGGATAAATGCCGTAATGGCGCGCTTTTCCATTAAAATTTTGACCTCATCAAAAGTGAAAAGAGTTTACTCTGGGCAGTCGGGGGGTGGCTGGCGCCGGAACCACCTGAATTGCTCCGGAACGGGGTCATATCCGCCGGGAAACAGAGGGTTGCAACGAAACAGCCGCCACACCGCCAAAAAAGTACCTTTGAAAAATCCATGACGCTCTACGGCAGTGAGCGCATACTGAGAACAGGTGGGAGAAAAGCGGCACGACGGTGGAAATAACGGTGATACTACGCGTTGGTAAAATCGAATCAGAAGAATCGAAAGCCGGGCTAAAATAGACATAACACCTCCGTTCCGCAAGGGCGGTAACGGAAGTTAAATGGATGAATCCGCAGAATCCTTTGCATACCCGGTTGCGGATTGTAAATGGTTAATACAATCTAAAAATTCAGTTTGGATTTGTTGCCACGAAGCACTGGTAATGGTTTTTCGTGCGACTAATACGATTTCTGTTCCTAAAGGAATGTCGTGTTGGTGTAACCGGTAGATTTCTCTCAAACGTCGTTTAGCATAATTCCGAGCAACCGCCTTGCCCACCTTACGGCTGGCGACGATGCCTACTTTTCTCTCCTGATGTGCTGTGGTTCTCAATACAAAGGCAACAAAAAAACGGTAATGATATGCGCTTCCGTCGCGATAAACGCGATCAAACTGCCACGGCTTGGTGAGCCGTTGGCGCTTGCTGAACCGTAAGGATATCATCACCGATTTTCAATAGTTAGCGTTTGCGACGGGTGTCGCGGGTATATTCATCAGAAACCGACAATTTGTGCCGTCCTTTCGCACGGCGGCGTTGCAGTACCTTACGTCCATTTTTGGTACTCATCCGCTCCCGAAAGCCGTGTTTATTACGACGCCTCCGATTACTCGGTTGGTATGTGCGCTTCATTAAAACCTCCTTCTTAATGTGGATTCTCTAATGTCATTAAGGGATATTTGGGTGCGCTCTGATGTTTCATCCAAAATCAGAGCCGCCAAAGTCCCGCAATTCTAAAAAGCGAGGTGCTAAAAGTCAAGTGTTTTTTCCATACGTCGTACGCCACCATGCCCCTCAAGATTTGGTGTTTCCGGTGCTTTGAGACTTCCTTTTTTGTTTTAAGTCGATACCGATCTTCTTTAATGCCACTTCCAGACCCGCTTGCAAATTGCTACGGGTGGTGATGTGCTGTAAATCGACTCCAATATGGACAAGCGTTTGAGCGATTTGGGGGCTGATGCCGACCAAAATGCAATCTGCGCCTAACAGCCGGGTGGCTTGCACCGTTTTCGTCAAATGGTTTGCTACTTCGGTATCGACAATCGGTACTCCGGTAATATCAATAATGGCGGTGTGTGCCTCCAATTGGGTAATGGCATTGAGGATATTTTCCATCAGTTGATCTGCTCGCCGGCTATCGACCGTCCCGATCACCGGCACGGTTAGAATCCCTTCGTAAAGTTGGATCACCGGTGTGGAAAGTTCCATAATGATTTCCTGTTGCTCCATCTGGCGTTTTCGCGCGGCGGTGAGTTCCTGCTGTTGTTGTTCTACTTTGCGTCGGGCTTCTTCCAACTCCGCTTGTCCTGCCTGAAGTTCTTTTTGACTCTTTTCAATAATGCCCTGTGCCCGGTGCAAGGTTTTCATCACCCGTTCCATCTGTTCCAGATTTTCTGTGGAGAGTTCTTGATAGCGTTGGGTAAAATAGCGGTAATATTCATTCCGCTGGTCCGTATCCTCGATGGTTAAATCGATTTGTTCCAGTTCTTCCGCATATTTATTCCAAAGTTTTTTCATTAATTGGGCGGCGGCGTCAAAATGGTAGAGAATCTCCTCGTAATCGCCATCCATTTCATCAATGATGGTACCCAACAGATGGTGGACTTCAATGGCGCCCCCCCAATGGTCGCGCTCTTGGTAGAGGTCTAAGGCACGCTTGAGTTCTGTTACCGCCCGTTGGTACTTTTTCTGTTTGTGGTAAACTTTGCCTAAACCAACGTAAGCTGACGGTGTTGCCACAATTTCACCGGCAAAGTCGAGTGCCTTCCGGAAACACTTTTCCGCATGTTCTACGTTGCCCAATTCCAGTTCGATATTACCCAGCATATTCCAATTTTCCACCAAAATATGCGGTTGGTGGATTTTTTCCAATTCCGGTAGGTATTGCAGGAGCAGTTTTTTCGCTTCGTCATAGCGTTTTTGATTGTAATGATGCCCGGCAATCCGCACTTGCGAGACAATCGCTAACTCCTTAAAATTAATCTCCATGGATAGATCATATGCCCGTTGGTCATAGTACATCGCCTTGTCGTAATTTTTAAGGGTTGAATAGACACTGCTAAACATATGGGTGATAAGGGCCTTGTATCGCCGCGCCTCATCCCCACGCCCTTTGATGGTCTCCTCGGCGTTACGGAGCATCAACAAGGCTTCATGATACTTTTCCTGTGAATGGACGGCACTACTTAAGCTGTAATATGCGTTCGCTAGGGCTTTCCACCATTCTGGAGTCTCTTTTACCGCTTCGGGAACATCCTTCAGATACGCCACAACCTTCCGAAATAGCTCCTCTGAAGAATCATGTTGCCCCAAATGCGAGTAAATATGCCCTTTTGCCACCAACGCATTGACATAATCCATGTGTAATTGATTTTTCAAAGCGAAGGTTTCGGCGGCGTTGTACCAATCCATTGCTTGGTTGTTGTCTTTTAGGGCACGGTACAAATTTCCAAATTTGTGTATAAACTGAACTTCTTTTTTCGGGAATTCGCCATCTTTGGCAATGGAATAACCCGCTTTTAACCATTGCTCTGCCTGATCGAATTTATAGCGATCATAGGAAATTTGCGCTAATGCCAGATAAAAATCCAGCATGGCGACGGTATCACCGTATTTTTCTGCCAGACCCAAGCCCTCTTCCAATAAGGTGAACGCCTGATCACTTTTTGGTTCGTGTTCTCCAGACCAGATACCCGCCAAGCGGATAAATTTCAGTTGCTGGGTTGTATCGTCCTGTTCCTGAGCCGAGCGGATACCCCACTCGATCAGTATCTTGCGGCATTTTGGCTCCCGGCGAATCCCGGAGTTAATATATTTGTACAACTCGTCGAGCTGATCCGTCGCAATCGGCAGAATTGACGCCTCGACGGATTCCCGTTGGTCCGAATCTTCCACGACAACTTGTGCCGCTTTTTTGATGTCATCTAATGTCATAAGTCCTTTCCCCTAAAATCAAAATGAATTATGAATCGATTATCGATTATTGCGAGTATGGCTATTCCACATTGAACAGGTCAGGCGTAAGTAACTGATAAAACGGAAGTTAATTTTTTAGTTTGAAGCTCAATAACATTCATAAACAACTGGCAAATAACAACTTAATTTTTGATCTATTCAATGTGGGTTTATTATAACGGAAGACGCCTAAATTCGCAATAACCTTTTTAGTGTGGATGAGTTACCCATTTATTAAAATGTTTCAAAGGCGAGCCATAAAATATCGTCATGCAGACGATCAATCACACTGGTGCGGACGGGATAATGGTTTGTGATGAGGCTGAATGCAATGGTGTGACCACGTTGGGTTGTCAAATAGCCACTATGACTGCGCGTTCCAGAAAGCGAACCGGATTTTCCTCGAATTTTATTTGCCAACCGGTGAAATCGGGAATCCAAGCTACCATCCACTCCAGCAATGGAGAGGCTATTTTCAAACACTTCAAAGTGTGGTGTGTCCCGCATTCGCACCAAAAAATCGGTCATTTCTGCGGTAGTGATCAGTGTCGCTGAAGATAATCCCGAGCCATCTTTTAGTACCAGTCGTTCGGGGTCAAACCCCATCTGTTCGGCAAATGTTTGGATCCACTTCAGCCCGTTTTCCGTTGTGCCCGGAGTGCCGTATTGATATGCCGCGGCGGTTTTGAGCAACATCTCCGTAAAAAAATTATGGCTATGCTTGTTGACCGGTTCAATCAGACGGGATAACGGTTCGGAGGTATGCCGTGCCAAATGTTGAAAGCCGATTTTTGTCCAGTTCCGTTGAACGCGATCCCGGCGAATTCCGCCCTCAATTGAAATCCCTTTTTGCGCCAAAAAGCGCCAAAAACTATCCAGAAAAAAATAGGTTGGCTTGTGAACCGAGAGCGATTCAGTCTCCCGGTAGCCTTGCGGCAATTTGCTCCGTAATAAAATCGTATTTGTTCCCAACAGCCGCCGGTAGGATTCCACGTAGCGCGTGCCGGGCGCCTGTACCTGTTGCTCATTGATAAACTGCACATAATCCGTGTTGAACGGGAACCATGAGATCGATGGGGCACTCCCCACTGGGGTATTGGCTTCCACCACCAAATCGACACAATTTTCGTTAAAGGAGAGCGCACTTAATTCCACGGCATAATAAAAGGAGAGATCATCCCATTCCCAACCGTGCGGATACGGTTCATCATCGAAAAAAGCGTCATTACCAACCAGATCACCGGTGATGGTACGGATGCCCGCCGCCGCCAACTGCCGGTAAAACTGCTCAAAAACAAACCATCGATCCGCCCGGTAGAAGCGTCCGCTGATGGAGGGGTCTCCGCTGCCAACGATGTAAATATCCCCCTCCCACACGCCATCGATTAACTGGCCATCACCCCAGATGTCCGTCTGATAACGGAAATCAGGACCGAGTGCTTGCAATATCGCCGCACTGGTAATCAGTTTTAAGTTGGATGCCGGTGTAACCCGAGTCCGGCTATTGACTCGCGCTAGCTCCACTCCGGCGGTATCCCGAAAGGAGACCGACCACAAGGCATCTGCCGCGGTGGAACGTTGTATCAGGGCTTCAATTTGTGCTTGAACATCAGCAGGTTGGGCTTGGCTGCGGGCTGTCCATATCCCCCAGATGACCAGTAGGATTGTGCACCATCTCATTCTGAATTCCTTTCCAAAGGCGCTGTCTCTTTAATTTGGGTTAGAATAGAGGGCAGGTAACGTAATAAATAATCCAGATCGGCTTTCGTGGTTTTCAATCCCATACTAAAGCGAACGGTTCCGTAGGACGCCGTATCTGCGCGAATTGCCTTGAGAACGTGCGAGGTCTCAATCTTGCCAGAACTGCATGCCGAACCGGCAGAGACCGAGATACCAATCTCATTCAGGCTGAGCAACAGCGCGGCGGTATCCACCTGTGGAAATCCGATGCTCATGTTATGGGGCACCCGGTGCGTGGCAGACCCATTCAATATAATATTTGGCTCGATTTGCTTCAATTGAGTTAAAAAATAGTGATGCAATTCGGATAAGCGGTGGTGTTCGGTCTCCATTTCGGCTAAGGCGAGCCGGACTGCCGCCGCAAATCCTAAAATGTGCCCGACATTCTCCGTACCGGCACGCAAGCCAAGTTCCTGTTCGCCTCCGTGGATCAGGGGTGCGAGTGTGATGCGATGATCCACAAATAAACCCCCGATGCCTTTGGGTGCATATATTTTATGCCCGGAGACCGACATCAGAGAGACCCCCCACGTTTTGGGATGCAGTGGGATTTTGCCCAGACCTTGAACCGCATCCACAAATAAGGGTACGTTGTGCTGGCGACAGACCTCGCTGATTCCCCGGATCGGATTGATCGTACCAATCTCATTGTTGACCATCATCACGGCAACGAGTCGCGTATCGGTACGCATGTGGTTTGCCACGGTTTCTGGCGACACCCGGCCTTCGGGATCAACCTCCAGATAGGTCACATCAAAACCGAGGGTTTCCAAAAATTCCATGGTTCGCAAAACGGAGGAATGTTCCACTTGGGTTGTAATGAGATGTCCCTTTTCTGCCCAATGCTGAAACGCAATACCTTTGATTGCTGTGTTGTTTGCCTCCGAACCACTGCCTGTAAAGATAAACTCTTCCGGTTCAACTCCTAAACCTTGCGCAATTTGTGATCGAGCTGAATTGATCAAATCAAACGCCTTTTTCCCTTGCCGGGTACTGCTACTTGGATTGGCGAAGCCTAAATTTCCGCGATAGTAGTCAACCAACACCTGCGCGACTTCTGGGCGGATGTACGTGGTGGCGTTGTGATCCAGATACACCTCCCGATAATCATCCACAGTGATATTCGCAATGGGTTTACAGGGGGAATCTGCGGTCTGAATAGGAATGCCCACCCACGTATAAACCGAATTCAATCCATTCGGAAAAAGACGGTTGATCTCCGTTTTGGTGGTGCCCAGAGCCTTTTTGAGGGTATAATAGAGCGGTCCCACCCGGTGCTGGTTGTAATAATGGTAAGCAAAGGTCAAAATTTCCTCGTGACGAGGGGTGAGGGGCGTGTGTGTGGCGCGAGCCATGCGGTTGATCATCACTTTCACGTAATTATCCAGTTTCATGCCGCATCCATATTTGCGCCGGGGTACAAATGAAAGGGATAACCGGTTCGGGAGGCTTCCATCCCGCACACAATCTCCTCAAAACGGGAAAATGGAATGCCCATGCCCAATCGATTCGGGTCATATTGGGCAATTAGCCGGGCTCCGATGCAATAGGATGAAAAATTGATCTCTTGGGTCAAATAGGGGCGGACAATCAGATCGGAATTCACCACGCGGACGGGTCCCATGCTGGCATTTACCCGTTTGCCTGTCAAGAACTGGTATGCTTGTATAATGCGGGTCAATTCCACCGGACGAACATCAAGCGTGATGACATCTGGAATGAGGTCGATTTCATCAAATGTATGGGCATAAAAAAAGACACCCTTCATTATTGCCGGCTGGATCGCGCTCATCTCTTGAATGGCGTGGCGGGCAATCTCCGGTGTTTGAAATCTACCGGAATCCTCCTTACCAAACAGGGCAAAATCGGGGCGACCTGCCGCCCGGCAGGCATAAACGATGCCCTCTGTGAAATCATGCGGAGTAGGTGGTTGAAAGCGATCGCCTAAATCAGATTGTTTTTTCATCAGATCGGTATAGACCCGCGAGCCACTCAGCGGTTGCCGCTCATGTTGGTCAACGAGACCGAACGTAATCGCTGCCGCCACACAACCGATATTATCCCGGGTGAGCAAGACGGCATCTCCCAGTGCTGCCTGTTTGTTTGCTTGACAACTGGTGAGAGTGATGTTGTCGGGTTTGTAATCCAGCACGGCGGCGGGAATTGGGTCATTGTGCCGGAAAAATTTTACGGCGGTCAGGGGGATGTTCAAACCGGCGACCCCCATCGCGTCGATCATCCGTTGGTATAACTGGTGAAGTGTCGTCATTGAGCGCACCTTCTAGATAACAGACCCCGAGACGGGGTTTAGACCGTTTCGGGGGTTCTGGATTTACAACTTATTTTGCTCCTGCCGCCGCTGCAAATGTGATGTTGACAAATTTTTCCAGATCGATTTTACCGGACATTCCCGTGTTGGCGGGCACCTTTTCGGTGAGGTAGGTCTGAATCCGGTCTAAATCTTCTAACACCGGAAACAGTTCCCGGGTGGTGACCCGATCGGGGGGAGTCGTCAAGACGGTACGGACGACGTCTTCCTTTTGGTTTAGGAAATTTGCCCCAATTTTGGTGGTTTCATCCACATGATCATGTACAAAATCACCGGATTTTACCAAACTTTCCGTGAGTTCGTGCAACAAATTCGGGTAACGATGGATGACCTCATCCCGTGCCACTACCACGCAACATGGATGGTTGGGCCAAATATCTTTGGAAAGGGCAAATTCCTCACCCCAGCCTTCTAAAACCACCTGTGTACCGTACGGCTCGGCGACAATATAACCCCCAATCTCACCGGCTTCGTCATATTTAATGGCTTGCGGAATTTGGGATGGCGCAACGACTTCAAACGTGACATCTTTACCCACACCGGTGGTCAATCCTTTTTCTTTGAGGAGTTGGTCAAAAAGCATGTAATGGATGGATAGATTGTAGGGGATCAAGACGGTTTTGCCTTTAAAATCCTCTAATTTTCGGATGTTGGCGCGCTTATTTGTCACGATAATACTGCCGGATTTATGCGCTAACAAGATCAGTTGTGCTTTTACTCCCGCATGAAACAGATCCATGGCGTATGGTGCGAGCATAAAGGCAATATCAATGTCTCCTTTCATCAAGGAACTGCCCACATCATACCAGCCCACCATCGGGATAGTTTCAATGTCGCCATATTGAAATTCTTCTGTGTGCGTTCGCAGTTTATTTTCAGTTACCCCTAAAATCAGGTGATCGGTAATCTGCAAATGCCCGATCTTCAACGTCGGTTTCGTGCCCATGATTGCCCTCTCTCTGCAATGTGATGAATAATTTGGCTCGTCTGGTATTTTTACGGGAGTAAACCCCGGATAAACCCATGATTATTGGCGGATCAACCAATCGAGTGCTTCTTGTTCCGTCTCAAATGCGTATAATTTCCGCCGAATTGTCATCTGAATCGTGTTAATAAAAATGCGGCTTAGTGGCGAGGCGCCTACAATCGCAGATGCTTTAACATACGGAGTATTATCGCGGGTATATTGGATCGCAATCTCTGTGGCTTCTTTGGTCAATTTGAATTTGGTGAGATTGGTCAATACCCGTACCGATTTAGGGGGTTGTTCCCGAATAATCAAGCTGGCTTTCCGTAACTGCTTGACATAATAATCAAAATCCAATTCAACGTAAGCGCTCAGGTCTAAATACAAGATATGGTAACCCTGATACACGCGCCAGTACACCCGTTCTTCTATCATGTTGACTCCTTTGATTACGATAAGATACTCTATTATACTAAATTTAGGGTTGGATCGTCAAGGGAGTTGCACCATTTGGGAATGCCCCCCAATGGCTCGGCAATTTAGGACTTGACGGGCATGTCCCGGTTGTTGTATTGTTCTTATAATTATAATCCTCCTTTTATTTTTTTATAATGGAATAATGATGACACCGTCGGGGTAGCCAAATTTAGCGCAATCTAGCCCGAGTTTCCCCGACTCTCTGGGACAAACTAACATGAGGAAAACGTGGGTCAACCGCAAATAATATAGACATAAAAGCATTCCCCAAAGATCCAATTAAAGAACAAAACATAAGGAGGGACCCCATCATGATGCGACCAAAATCCAATAAGAAAAAACGGAGCTCGATCTATGACAGTATGAAACACAAACAGATCGAACAGGAAAAAGAGGCAAAAAAAAGTATTGGCACGACACAAGAAATAGAAGCCGAACTCAAAAAAATGGAAAAAATGGTCTTGGACCTGAATGAAGCTTACCAGAATTTTTTTAGTGGTAAAGGGCGGGAACCCAAAGTGATGCGGCGGGAACTGGAAAATTTAATCCGAAAATACCAACGCGGAAGCCTCCCTCGGGCGGCATTAAAGTTTCGGTTTGAAAATATTCAATCCAAAATGGCATTATACCGCCCCCGCTGGGAGGAAAAACTGCGTGAAATGCGGTTTAATGACATTACCTTCACGACAACAGAAGCAACCCAAGTGGAACGTGAAGCGATCAACAAAATTTTCGACCTCAGCGATTTTGACGGCTAAACCGGACGGGTGCGGCGTCTATTTTCGGCACAACTACAATGTGGTACGGTTGGGTCAATGCCATGGTGACCATACCTCCCTCGCTGGGGGTTTTTTCATGGATATTCACATATAACGTATCGTTTCGCTGCTTGATCTGTGTAATCTCAATGCCATATCCACCGGTACGTTGTTCACCTTGAAAAACCGCAATGACTGACTGTGTTGTAAAATCAACCACCGGTGTTTCCGGTAGCGGTTCCCGGATGGAATTGAGGGCGCGCCACAGATTCTCCCATTCCGTTTCATCCTGAATCACAAGCTCTTTTTTTTCTTTAATACCGCTGTAACTGCCGCTAAATTCCTCAATAACATCGATCTGCTTGAAATCGGATCCGTCCAAGTTCACCCCTTGTTGGCGTTTACAGCCCATCATCCCGGCCACAAGACATAAAAACACCATTACACTACCCCGAAGTGTCATAACAACTCCTTTCATTTTTTCTTGATAACTCGATAACTTATACTGATTTCCTATTTTGACAAGGGAGCCTATCAAGATGGGGGTATGTTTTCGTGGAATCGAAGCACTAGCAAGGCACTGACCTACTGTTACCCCTAACTCTTGCGTATCCATCTCCTTAGCATATCCCAATGGGCAACTCCCGAGATTCATTCTTTCGAATTCCGGGAACCATATTAACGGGTTTTTTACAAATCAGCAAGATAAATTCGTTTGGAGCAAAAAGAAGGTGACGGCATACTAACGGGAAATAGCTCCCAAATGTTAGGCGGCCTGTACCAGTCAGCTGTTCAGGCATACCCTTATCTGCAATTTCGCTTGACAAATCCCGCAAATGTGCTAGAATCTTACGCAACTCGGAACAGCGTTCATCACTTGAATTGGTAAAGGAGAAGCCTATGCGTCAGGTAATGCTGGCTATTTTATCCATTACACTGTTTTTGCTGATATTCATCTTGTTGGTAGCCTTTCGTCCTTTTGAAGAGCAGGGGATGAAAATAGTGATTAGCCTGTTGGTGATTGGTACGTCGGGAGTCGCCGCCGGTGTGGTGTTCAACACCAGCACGGCGTTGGAGGGGGAAGACCGCATCCCGTGGCTACTAATTGGGCTAGGCATGATGGCGCTCTTTTTTGGAGACATCGTTCACACCATCTATGATGTGGTGATCCAGCGGGACGCGGAGGGCTTTTTTGCTAAACTGATTTATGAAATCTTCTATTTCGCAATGTACCCCTTCTTCATCTGGGCCATTGTTACCCAATGGCGGAACTTCGGATTATCCCGCGGAAAGTGGCTGATCGCACCTTCGATTTTTGCGGTAGTGACTTTGCTCATCTTTCTGTTTTGGTTGATTATTCCCGTGCTGAGCTATGATGCCAGTGCTTTTACCAAAATGGTGGATCGGGTATTGGCGGTGGTCTATTTGGTCTTGGATGTGGTGGTGATTGCCGGAGCGGCATATCTCATTTTTGCCTTGTGGGGTGGGGCAATTTCCATTGCGTGGGTGCTGATTGCTGCCGGCATTCTGGTGACCGGCTTTGCCGACGGACTATATTACCATACGGAATTATATGTGACCAATGTGTACCCGCACACCATCACTACCGGCATGGAAAATCTCGCGGATGTAGGCTATGTGCTCACCAGTTTGCTGATTTTGCTCGGGGCATATACGAACCGCCTTATTTTTGAAGGGGAACTTGCCTGATGTCATTACACGGTAGCTTGGATGATTTTCATTTGATTGAAGTCCTTCAGTTTTTGGTCTCGGCGCAAAAAACCGGCATTTTAGCGGTAGATTTAGCCGGAGAAAAGAAGCCGGGCGAAATTGCTTTTTGTGCGGGGTCGATAGTTCAGGCAAAATATCAAAAACAGGACGCCGAAACTGCATTTTATGCGATCATTGCGAAGGCAGAGGGTAATTTTCAGTTTAATGAGAAAAGCACAATCAAACAGAAGGGGATAACAACCCCAACGGTTGAATTACTTGCCAACAGCTCGCGCCAAAGTGACCCCAAAGATACTGCGGAAACGGGTGTCGCACTGGATGCCGTCATTCATCTGGCATCTAATCCACCAGAAGAATCTGCCGCAATTGAACTTACGCCGGAAGAATGGCGGGTGCTGATGCAGATTGATGGGCAGCATACCTTGCGACAAATCGCAGAAGCCGCCAGAATGACTCCCGCTCAGGTCTCTGGAATTTTACACACCTTAACCGGTATCGGTTTGGTCGAAAAAGCCCCTCATTCCGGTAAAAAACTGAGACGCGTAGCCGCGCTGTTATGCGAACGGTTGCTGGATCAATATCGCCGGCTACGCGGTCCTAAAATCGCCGCTCAACTGGAAATGGACTTTAATGCGTGGTTAGCCCAAACGGGGCTTTCTCTCCAGTTTGTGGAAGGCGAATTGCGCGATCCGGAGACCTCCGGAGACCTCGATGAGATCGCCACGCGATACCGCCGGGTGTTGGAGGCATTGGTGACGATCATCCAAGAAAAAATCGGTCAAAAACACGTGGATCGCGTCTGGCAAAATACCCTCAAAAATACCTCCGAATTAGAACTCAACTTGATCGAAGAATTCCGGTTTGATAAAGTATTTTCGCACTAAATCCTAAGTACACGTCAAAAGTGTAATAACTCTTTTGAATTCAATGGGTTTCAGATGTATATAGGCCATGATTGATTGTCATTCATCAAGCCCGTATCGAAACAAACTGATTTCAGGTTTACCGTGTTTTTTGATTTTAATGGGCTTCCGTTTCTGTTTCCATTCG
>RFFQ01000080.1 GCA_003697105.1 Gemmatimonadota bacterium
AAAACTCAAGTAACTCGCAAAACTCATAAAACTCGTAAAACTCAAAAATGATTCCGAAAGAACTGGTTCGCAAAATTCGCAAAATAGAGATTCGGACGAACCGGCTGGTGAATGATGTCCTTTCCGGGCAGTATCACAGTGTGTTTCAGGGGCAAGGCATTGAATTTGCCGAAGTCCGGGAGTATCAGCCGGGTGACGATATCCGCTCGATTGACTGGAACGTGACGGCGCGAACGGGTCATCCGTTTATCAAGCGGTTCCATGAGGAACGGGAATTGACCGTGATGCTCCTTGTTGATGCTAGTGCCTCGCACGATTTTGGTACCGCGAACCCGATCCACCCCGATGAAACACCAAAAACCAAACAAGAAATTGCTGCCGAGTTATGTGCGCTACTGGCATTTTCCGCTATCAAAAATAATGATAAAGTTGGGCTCATTATGTTTACCAATGAGGTGGAAAAGTATATCCCACCTAAAAAAGGACGGCAGCATGTATTGCGTGTGATTCGGGAGGTGCTCTATTTCCAGCCAAAGTCCCGGCAGGGTAACATTAGTGTCGCACTGGAGTTTTTTAACCGAGTGACAACCCGCAGAAGTGTAGCGTTTTTACTTTCGGATTTCATCGATCAGGGGTATGATAACGCGCTGAAAACGGCGAACCGGAAGCATGATTGTATCGCTATAACGGTCAATGACCCGCGTGAAATTGAACTACCCAACGTCGGACTGATTGAGCTTGAAGACGCCGAAACCGGTGCTACGGCTCTTATTGATACCCGTTCTGCTACGTTTCGGGAGCAGTACCGACAGCAGCAACTACGACGAATTGAGACCCGCAATGCTGTCTTGAAGCAATGCCGGGTCGATGCCATCCATATTGATACGGCTCAACCGTATGTGGACCCCCTTGTGAAATTTTTTAGGATGCGTGCCGCACGTTTCCGTTGATTTTTTAATCTTATGGAGAAGGAGATTTTTCAAGAATGAGATTTTTTATTGATACCGCCAATCTGGAAGAAATTCGAGCGGCGGCAGAGATGGGTTTAGTGGATGGGGTGACAACCAATCCCAGTTTGTTAGCCAAAGAAGGACGTAATCCCATAGAGATTTTTCGCGAAATTTGCCAGATCGTCGATGGACCCGTCAGCGCCGAAGTCGGTTCTACCGAGTACGATGGCATGATGGCAGAAGCCCATAAATTAGCCGAAATTCATCCCAATATCGTCATCAAAATCCCAATGACTCTGGATGGGTTACGCGCTGTGCGTACCCTTTCAGAGGAAGGTATCAAAACCAACCAAACCCTCTGTTTCTCGCCTTCGCAGGCTATTTTGTCCGCAAAAGCCGGCGCAACCTACGTGAGTCCATTTGTGGGGCGGTTAGACGATATTAGCTCCGGTGGCATGGATTTAATCGGGCAAATCATCACTATCTATGATAATTATGATTTTGAGACGCAGGTCTTGGTTGCTAGTATTCGCCATCCGATGCATTTAGTTGAAGCGGCACTAATGGGGGCGGATGTGGCGACGATCCCGTATAAAGTTATCACCCAATTAATCAAACATCCGTTGACGGATATTGGCTTACAGCGCTTTGTGGATGATTGGAACACTGTTAAAGATTTAGTCCAGTTTTAAGGATAAGAGGCACCTCCGCCGAGGTGCTTTTTTTATGCAAGGAGTCAACGATGAAAGCAGATTGGTTTTTACGCTCTGTCGGGGGATTAATTTTACTTCTGGTGCTGGCGTTAGGCGGGTATTATTGGGGGCAACACCCGTCGCATCCACCGAAAGAGTCTTTTTGGGTTACCACTCCCGCGGCACATGCCGATCCCGCAGGGGCGGTAGATGATATTTCCACCACGCGTCGAAATGCGATTGTGAAAGCGGCTCGATTGGTCAGTCCGGCGGTGGTAACGGTCAACGTGATTCAAACTCAAGTCGTACGCGGCTACCGCCCGAATTCACTTTTTGACTGGTTTTTTTATGATTATGCGCCCTTTTATGCGGAACGCCAGATTCCTTCACTTGGTTCCGGTTTTATCATCAATGATCAGGGGTATATTCTGACCAATGACCATGTGGTCGAAAATGCGTCAAAAATCACCATCAGTTTACCGGATGGGCGTGAATTTCCCGCTGAGGTCGCCGGAGCAGATGCCGGATTTGATCTGGCATTGGTCAAAATCAAAGACCCGCCGCATGATTTACCGGTGGCACCCTTGGGAGATTCTGATGATCTGATTATTGGAGAATGGGCAATTGCTATTGGCAACCCCTTCGGCTCCCTCATTGAAGACCCCAATCCAACGGTCACGGTGGGCGTGATCAGTGCGGTCAAGCGGATGGTAAAATCCTCCCGAAATCAGAAATACCAATATCGTGATCTGATCCAGACAGATGCCGCGATTAATCCGGGGAATAGTGGGGGACCACTGGTTAATGCCAACGGGCAGGTGATTGGCATCAATTCCTTTATTTTTACAGAAAGTGGCGGCTCCGTGGGGATGGGCTTTGCGATCCCAATCAACGCGGCAAAACGGATGGTCGAAGAGGTTATCCGATATGGCAAAGTGCGCGACATCTGGGTGGGACTGTACGTCCGTGCCATTACACCGATGCTGGCGCAAGTCTTTGGTTTGCCACCGAATATGAAAGGTGTGCTTATCTCCACTATCGAACGCGACGGTCCCGCCGATAAAGCCGGTTTGGAAGTTGGAGATGTGATTCAATCAATTAACAACACAACCATTACCTCACCGCAGGAAGCCGAACGCCAACTGGTTGGTTTACGGGTAGGTGATGTGGTGAAATTTGGAATTTGGCGTGAAGGACGGGAATTGCAGATTCAGTTAGTATTAGAAGAACGAAAATAGGTGAATGTGCCCGACGCGCCATGTACCCGCGAGGACATGGCGCGCTTACTTCAATTGATCCAATTGAGTTTTGATCTGTTCTGCGCGGACATTATCACCCTGTTGTTGGTATACGGCATACAATCGCCTCAAATCCGTTTCCACTTGATGCGTCAACCCCAGGGCGATATGAAGATTCAAACTCCGCTCATAATAGGATGCCGCGGCTTGCCATTGCTGTTGTGCGGACTCAACATCACCCAAGTATCGTAAATCCAAGCCGATGCCCCGGCTATTTTCAAGTTTCCGATCCCATTCTAGTGCCTGTTGAAAATAATTCGTGGCGGCAGGGTAACGGTTTTGCTCTAACGCTACCAACCCTAGATTCGATAGGTTTGTGGCAACTCCCGCCGGATAGTGGTGCTTTTTATTGATTTCCAGTGCCTGTTGGTAGCACACCGTTGCCGCCTCAATTTGACCTGCATATTTGAGCACAAATCCCCGCGTGTTCAGAAGCAACGCTTGTTGCGCCGCATCTGGATGTGCATCCAGCAGGGTTTGTGCCTGATCCAAATACGAAAATGCCTGTTCAGGACTCATGGTCAAGACGGTTATTTGTGCTAAATAATTCAAAGTGGTCAGGGCAAGGGAGGGTGGGGTGATTTGATCGAGTCGCCGGTAGGCTTCCTGAAAAAAAGTGTGTGCCGTCTCCAGTTGACCGGCATCCAAATAGATGCGCCCCATCGCATTTAAATTTTCGATAATGCCGTTGCCATGGTCTAACCGGCGATATACCGTCAATGCCTTGTCAAATAAGCGTAACGCCCGGTAAAAGTCCCCTTGTTGGTATGCTTTTAATCCGCTCTGTGTCAAATCTTTGGCATAATCTACTTGTACGTATGGCTTTCGGAAACTGCACCCTGTTCCGCTGAATACAATCCCAAAAATCAGAAAAAATACAATAATACCCTTGTTCATCTGTTATTCTCACTTGACAAATGTATACTTAAACTGTTTTATTGTAAAATATAGCTCCTCACATTAATTTGCTGTTGATTATTGACATTTTACATAACGAGACGAGTTATGTCAAATTCTGTTCAACCGGCTGTTAATACCTATCAAGCCGAAATTGAACAACTTCGGGCGGAGAATCGCTATCTTCGGCAGCAACTGACCTCCGCACGAACTAATTCCCTGAATCTAATTTATGATTCTATTCCGGATGCGGTTGCTCTCATCCATGTTTCCCCCCAACATCAGTATTGCTTTCAACTTGCCAACCGCGTTTTTCTTCAACAATTGGAATACACCGCTACTCAAATTGATCATCAACCTCTTGCCAATGTTTATACCCCGGAAGATTACCAATTCTTAAAAGATAAACTGGATCAGGTGATATTGACCGGTAAAGTCTTACGGTATGAGCGTCATTTGAAGTTACCCCAAGGAGAATCTCGTTTTGAAGAAACCGTAATGCCCATTTTAGATGATGCCGGGAATTGCAGTTTTATCCTGCTGATTTCGCATGATATTACACACCAGACAAAACGAGAAGCAGAACTCTGCCGGCGCAATGCTGAATTGGAACAACTGTATGTCCTCCGAACCACCCAATATTATCTTGCCCGTTTGTCACAACAGTATGAATTGCAGGAACATGAGCGTACACGAATGCTCCTCCAACGCTCTGAAGACCGCTTTTACAAAGCATTTCATTGTAGCCCAATTCCCACCGCAATTTTGATCCTGCAAGATGGACGTTTTGTAGATGTAAATGACCATTTTTGCCGGCTAACCGGTTATTCCCGCCATAGTATTTTAGGGTTGCGAGCTTCAAATCTACCTTTGTGGGACCATGCCGCCTTCTTACGTCGCTTCTTGCCGGTGCTCCACGCTGAAGAATCCATTCAGGGTATGCCGGTTCAGTACATTACCCGCTCCGGCGATTTTCGAGAGGGGTTGTTTTTTGGGGGCGCGTTTGAACTGGAAGGAGAGTGGTGTTTACTCTGTATGATTTACGATCCCGCCGCGGAACAAAAGACGCTAGATCAGCGCCTGCAGGAACGTAAACACCAATTGGAACAATTGCAAAAGGACTTTATCTCGTTAGTGTCCCATGAATTTCGTACCCCCTTAACGGTAATTCTTTCTTCCGCCGAGTTGTTGGAACGGTACGCTGACCAACTAACCACTGAAAAGAAAACCTTGAGCCTGAAAAATATCCAAAAACAGGTGCAGTATTTGGCACGCCTTTTGGATGATTTTACCGCCATCCAGGAAGGTTCTACGGACCAGTTGTTTGTCCTTCTGAAATCGGTAGATGTGGAATCTTATACTGCCCAACTGATCGAACGTGTGTATGACAGGACGGAATCTTCGTGCCCTATCCAGTTTTCGCTGAACCTTTCCCATCATCGTTATCGCATCGATAAATCGTATTACGGGCAATTGATCACCCATTTATTGAGCAATGCGCTCAAATTTTCGACCCAACAGACCTCCGTTTATCTGCGCTTGTGGGATGAGCCGGAGTGGCTGGTTATTGAGGTAACGGATCACGGTATTGGCATTCCTGAGCCAGACCTACCCTATATTTTCCAACCCTTTTTTCGGGGATCGAATGTGGGAACCCTGCGCGGGGTTGGGTTAGGTTTAACTATTGTTGAGCAGATTTTGAACGCCTATGGGGGTACGATTCATCTGGAAAGTACCGCTGGTGAAGGAACACACGTTTGTGTGCGCCTGCCGCTGGATAATACCGGCGTAATCAAAAATTGAATTCCACCCGCAGATAAGCATAGTCATTATCCCGATACCGCCCGAAAATCCCGTTTGTATCTCCCTCCAATAAATCGATCCCAAACGTGCTATTGACACCATCCCACAACGCGTAACTTCCGCTAAACCGCAAAAACACATCATCGGGGCTGGCATAACCAAAAGCGGAAAGCCGTAATTTTTCCCGCCAAAATGACCGTTCCAGTAAGAGGGTGAAGATTTCTAGCAGGTCGTCTTCCCGGATAGGTTCCGGCGCATCTAAAATGTACCGGCGATAGTATTGCCCGCTGGCGATACCCCAACTACCCAAATCCAGATCAACTCCCACCAGCAGGTCCACTTCATCGGCACGTACACTGCCGTTATCTAGCAGATTATGGGTTGTCCACCGCTTATTCCAAAAATAAGCGCCCTCCCCCCGCACGACAAATCGATTCCAACCAGTGGAAAAACTGCCTCCCGCCATTGTCAGGAGCGGATACCTCAATACCGGTACCTCCACCGTGACCGGAATCGTGCCAATGATGGTGATGTCCACAGGTTGTGTACTTAATACGGGCAGATTATCCCTTCCCCGAAAGAAGTAACCCGCTAGATCGACGGTGGCGAATGAATGGAACAGCCGGAGACCCCACTCTGAATTTTTCAGATTCGCCGGAGGCGTTTCCGCCAATTGCGCCGGATCGGAGGGCAACGGGAGCGTGTCTATCGGGTTAAGGGGATCGAAAGGATTCGGGATCGTTAGTGAATCGGCAGAGAAAAGCGTCCACGGACTATCAAATGAGGGGAGTTCGTGCCCGCGAAAGGTGGGAATTGCGATAAGTTCAAGTTCGGTGTCCCAGCCATACAGATTTAGCCGGAGCATGTCTTCCGCCAACCGAATATCATCAAAATCTTGCGTGATGAATTCACTCAAATCTTTGGGGGTGATAATGTCGGTGATGATCAGTCCATCGGTGTTACCCCACGCGACCACCTGTCGCCCCACACGGACATCCGCATGTTCGAAATAGAACGTGCCGAATGCCTCACGCAATTCGATTTGGATTTCCTCAGTGGCTTCCAACTTATCGTGTTCAAATTCCAATGCCGTGTAAACTTGTGATTCCCCATAATTGTATAATGCTTTTAGTACCAGTTGGTTACGGTTACTTAAATAGTCATGGTCTTCTTGTAACCGTACCGCCGTATAATACCGCAGTAACCCGTTCCATTCCAACGATTGGGCGAGTACTGCCAGCGGAAACACCAGCACGATTATCAACATCAGGGTGTTTCGGAGGACTTTTTGGTTCATAATGTCTTCGGATCGGGTATTACCAGTTGGCGGTGGGCAATGGTTTTGAGAAAATCTGTCAGCGTGTGGTGGATTTTGTGAAGTTCACGCTCAAGGGTATCGAGTGTTTCTGTCACGGTTTCCGTTTGGGGATGACGGAGGTCTTCCAGATGGCGCATTACGGTGTTGAGCGAGGTTTCCAATTGTGAGGCATCATCTCCCCGGACGGATTTGAGCACATGTTGCAAATGTTTCCATTCCCGCCGGATGTGAAAGGATTCAATGGCGTACTCCATACGCAGGCGATGAATTTCAAACGAGCCGATCAGGGGTTTGATCATAAAATCGGCGCCACCTGCCGCCATAAACTCCCGTGCCAGTTTTTCCGAGATGATTGCGGTCAACATAATGACGGGTATGTGGGGGTCAATTTGCCGGAACACTTCCATCCCGTTCATATCTGGCATCATATAATCGAGGATGACCAAATCATACGCCGTTTTGGCTAACTTTTCCAGACCCTCTTTGCCGGAATCGACGGCGTCAACCGTGTGGTTTTCCGCCAGAAATTTTTTTAGAAAGCCTCGAGCGGCGTAATCATCTTCGATAATCAAAATTTTCATGAGATAGACCTCTGATTCGGTATCGGGTTAATCTGTTTTCCCCATCGTTTGAGTGTTTCGGTAAGTTCTTTAATATTCACAGGTTTACTCACATAATCATCCATACCGGCGGTAAGACATTTTTCTCGATCCCCTGGCAAGGTGTTGGCGGTCATGGCAATAATACGGGGGCGATTTTGACTGTAGCGGGTGATGATGTGGCGTGTCGTTTCCAGACCGTCCATTTCTGGCATTTGAACATCCATAAAAATGAGGTCGTAAGACTTCACACGGAGCGCGTCAAGCACTTCTTTACCATTGGCGACAACATCCACGGTATAACCCATTTTGTGGAGCAGTTTGGTGGCAAAACGTTGGTTGACTGGATTATCTTCTGCCAATAGTATCTGCAAAGGAAAGACCTCGGCGAGGTTTTTATCAATGGTCGATTGCGGTCGAGCCGGCTTTTTAGTGCGGATTTCGCTTCCGGAAAGGACGGTGCTAAGGGTGTTGTATAACTGGGATTGCCGGATGGGTTTGGAGATATATGCCACAAACAGGTTGTTGTCTCCGTTTTGAGTCCATTCGCGCGGGGTGGCTGCTGAAGAACTAAACAGAATCAGGGGAACGGGCGGTTGTAATTTCAAATTTTGTACGTGCCGGGCAAGTTCCACCCCGTTCATTTCTGGCATGTGATAATCCAAAATGCCCACATCCACCGCTGGCGCATGGCGGAGGTAGTTCAACGTTTCTTGTGCCGAGCCAAAAACGACCGGTTTCAGTTTCCACTGTTGGCATTGAAGGGTCAAAATGTGGCGGTTTGTGGCATTATCATCCACAATCAACACCGTTTTGCCCTCGATAGAACGAGTATCGGGAGGTCGGGTTTCCTCTGAGAGGGCATCTGGGGGGGGCAATTTTGCTTGAAAACTAAAATAAAAGGTTGTGCCGGCACCCGGCTGGCTTTCTACCCAAATCTCACCGTTCATCAAATGGATCAATCGCTTGGAAATCGCAAGACCTAGCCCCGTACCGCCGTATTTTCGGGAGGTGGAAGAGTCCGCTTGGGTAAATGCTTCAAATAGATCATGTTGCTTTTCGGCGGGGATGCCGATGCCGGTATCTTTAATTTCACAGACCAGCTCGACCCGGTCATCTGTGCGCGCGGTCTGCTTGACATGCACATAAACTTCACCGCGGTCTGTAAATTTAACTCCATTCCCGACTAGATTGACCAATACCTGCCGTAACCGGGTGTTATCTCCGCAAATGGTGCGGGGCACCTCCGGTTCGATATAGTACAGTAAATCCAAATGTTTTTCGGCGGCGCGTTTGGCAAACAGATCGAACGTTTCTTCAATGCATGTTCGCAACTGAAACACGTTTTCTTCCAATTTCAACTGTCCGGCTTCTACCCGCGAGAAATCCAAAATATCATTGATAATTGTCAGTAAGTTATTACCACTTACGCGGATGGTTTCCACATAATCCCGTTGTTCGGGGTTGAGGTCTGTTTCCAATAGGAGACCGGTCATCCCGATAACACCGTTCATCGGGGTGCGGATTTCATGGCTCATGGTTGCCAAGAACTCCGATTTTGCCCGTGTTGCGGCTTCGGCGGCTTCTTTAGCTTTGCGGAGTTCCTCCTGTTGGAGTTCCAGTTCCCTGTTTTTTTCTTGTAATTGTTCCTGTTGGATGGTCAATTCTTGGGATTGGCGCTGGGTTTCGTTCAATAATTCCTGTAGTTGCAATCGGGATTGTGTCGACTTAAAGGCGATTCCAATATTCGGACTGACTTGACGCAAAAATTTAAGCTCCCATTCTTGGAAAGGTTGAACCGTACCGAGTTCGATAACCCCAATGACTTCGTTTTCAAATGTGAATGGGGCAACAACGATATATTTGGGGGTCATACCGCCCAACCCAGAACTGATTTTGATGTAATCCTCCGGGACATCTGAAAAGATGATAATCCGGTTATCAATAGCGGCTTGCCCGATCAAACCTTCCCCTAATTGAAATTTATTTCGCAAGCCTTTGTGGATTCGATACGCATAACTGCCGATCATATGCAAGACCTGCTGTTCATCCGTCAGGTAGATCGCACCAATGAGTGCATTGAGATAGGTAGAAAGATAGTTGATGACGTTCGTCGCGAGTTCCTCGATCTGTTGATCACCCTGCATTTTTTCGTTTAATTCCGCTTGACCGGTTTTGATCCAGTTCTGGGTTGCAATTTCACGGGAGCTGGCTTTTAGATTTTCGCGCATCAATATCAGGGCATTCGTCAGTTTGTCATCTGGGCTGCGGAGATTCAGAGGCGCTTCGTAATTTCCCTCTCCGATGGCACGTGCCGCTTGTGATAGTTCACGGTTGGTTTGAATCAGGCTTGAAAACACATGTGCCAATTGACCGATTTCATCCTGCGAATCTATATCAACTTCCACATCCACTTTTCCCTGTGCCAGTTCATTGGCGACATGGATAACCCGGCGTAGAGGGTCATTAATCGCTTTGATAATCAGAAATGTGAAAATTGCCATCAACACAAAAAAGATGATGATCACGCTGGTGATAGCCGCCGTTGACCGGCTGTTATTTTTCAATGTTTTTTCAAAAGATTGGGACATCTCTTTTTTGGCTTGCGCGATCTCACTATCCAGATGGGTGTTTATGTCGTTATACTTTTCGGTCATGGCTTCTAAGTTTAGCAAGGTTTTCTCGCTCAAAAAGCCGCCTTCAATCATTGCGACTGTTGCCGTACGGGCAATTGTGTAATAATCCTCAAATGCGGTTTGCAGGCTATCCAATTCTGCGGGATTGAGAATCGGATTTGTTCGCCCGGAGGCAATGAGGTCTAAAAATTGGCGCTGGAGCCGGTCAGCCGTCGTAATTTCATCCACATCGGCGGCGGCGACCGCATCTTGCAAGATGCGTTGTACGTCCTGTAGCGTCTGCTTTAAATCCCGGTTCATTTCCAACGCGGGTGCATATCCCTGTTCAATCTCGACCAGCAATTGCTCGTTATTGTGGCTAAAAAAGAGGAAGGTGAGTAAAATCGCGAGGAATCCAATAATGGCGATAATGGGTAAAAGGGGGATTTTATATTTAAATTCGATATTGTTCAGTTTGATCATTGGAAATCACCCCCACCTCACGCTAGTTATTGAGTTTGTGGATATAACTAAGTGATTTTAACGTCTGTGCGTGGGGCATATGGTAGCTGGCAAATGTATTTAGCACCTTTTTACATTGGGAGAGGATGGGTTCGGTGATGCGTAGCCGACTTACGCGGTGCAGAGAGCCAGCCTGAAGGTATCGCAAGGTTTTGAGGGTTCCCTGCGACAAAAAAAGCGCGCCTGATTTCAGGCGCGGTGCCAGACAATCCAGGTGGTAAATCCGACCTTCTGTTGGGACAAATGCTATTTGAATTTCTGTTGCGTTGGTGTGACAGGCGAGGCAGGTTTCAAACTCAGGACGGTATCCCAAGATTTCCGCCATTCGGAGCTGAAATGCCCATAGGAGTTGGGGTAAGGCATTTTCGGGGGTACGTTCCACTAACAGTAAAGCCGACTTTAATAGCTCGAACACCATTTGATTCATGGGTTCTGCTTCCGTTTCGGAGTCCACGATCAGCAGGTTAGTAAGTTCGGTCAACGCACTGGCGTATGCTAATTTTACGATACTTTGCTGTAATTGACCAAATACTTTCCGGGGGGTACATTGCGATATGGTCTGCAACTGGCGGCTTTCTTTCATGTAAAAGACGATCTCGGAATGCGAAAACAGATCGAGACCCGCGCCAAACTGGCTCTTTATACGCCGCGCACCTTTGGCGATCAGAGTAAGTTTACCGTATTTATCGGTCAAGCATGTGATGATTTTGCTACTCTCGCTATAGTTGCGGACCTGTAGCACAATCGCTTCCGTTTTGTGGATCACTTGGCAATACCTTGTCCGTGAGCATGGGGGCTACGGTGTCGTTCCACCGAATCGGTGATAAAATCCAAGAGAACGTTCAGCTCGGGGGAAGGGGGTAATTCGTTTTGAATGCGTTCTACCGCCTGCGTGGTATTCAAATCCGAGCGGTAAATCAAACGATAGGCTTTTTTTAAGGTACTCAGTACCTCATCAGAAAAGCCGCGCCGCTTGAGTCCGACTGTATTCAGCCCACTCATTTTGAGTGGTGAGCCGGCACAGCGAACATACGGCAATACATCCTGTGAAATGCGCGAGAATCCACCGACAAAGGCGTGGGCACCAATCGCCACAAATTGATGCACTCCCGTCATTCCGCCAATAATAGCAAAATCATCGATCCGGACATGTCCTGCCAACCCAACGGAATTTGCAATAATCACATTATTTCCGATCACACAATCATGGGCGACATGGGCATACGCCATTAGGAGAACTTGGTTCCCCACGGTGGTGGCATCCCCTTCATCAGTAGCCACATTCAGGGTGGCGTATTCCCGAATTGTCACCTGATCGCCGATCTTCAAAAAGCTGACCGTCCCGGGTTTGTGTTTCAAATCTTGAGGGGGTGTACCGATTACCGCCCCGTGATGGATATGGCAATTTTTGCCAATGGTGGTGTGCCCATCGATCCGCACATGCGAATCAATTTGAGTGCCTGCACCAATTTGCACATATTCGGTGATGATGGAGAAGGGTCCGATAGTCACAGTCTCATCAAGTTGTGCCTGCGGATGAACAATGGCAGTGGGGTGAATAGTTGCCACAACTTCTCTCCTTTTATTATTTATGGGAAGTGGTTTTTTCAGTTTTGGTTTTCTATGATGGTGATCTCCGTACCGTTTACGGTTAATTTCGATCCATAACCATCGAGCTTAGGGTGGCTTCGGCGACCAAGGCATCTTCAACATACGCTTTGGCTTCCATTACACAGACCCGCCGGCGCAGTTTGACCAGTTCCAGTTCTAGCCGGAGTTGATCGCCGGGCACGACCGGCTTGCGAAATTTAACATTATCAAACTTGGTAAAGTAAACCAGATGTTTTTCGGGTTCAGGGAAACGGTTCAGGAACAGCACACCCCCGGCTTGACCCATTGCCTCAATGATCAGGACACCGGGCATCACCGGTTGGCCGGGGAAATGCCCGTTAAAAAAGGGTTCATTAATGGTTACATTTTTAATGCCAACTACCCGATCCGTACTCATTTCTACAATGCGATCTACCAGTAAAAACGGGTAGCGGTGCGGCATGATCTTTTCAATTTGGCGGATATCCATCACCGGTTGCCGGGTTTGTTCTTCTAGGGCTTTTTTTAGTACTTCCGTAAAGCGTGTATGGTTTGCGTGCCCACTCCGGGTTGCAATGACGTGCGCTTTCAGGGGGTTGCCCAGCAGAGTTAAATCGCCCACTAAATCCAGAATTTTGTGCCGTACAAACGAGTTATTTTCGTAGGGGAGGTCATCTTCATTCACTACGGAATCATCTCCAATAACGATAGCATTACTTAATGACCCTCCTTTGATCAAGCCCATCTGTTTGAGTGGTTCAATATCCCGCATTAGGGCAAAAGTTTTGGATTTCATGATTTCGTTGATGAAATTTTCGGGGGTGATTTCGTAAGAGGCGAATTCGGTGCCGATCACCGGGTGATCATATTGGATGGTAAAGCTGATACGAAATCCATCGTGAGGCAAGGCGGTGATTTGAACGCCATCCCCGTCCTGCAAATGGACGGGTTCTTTAAGGACATAATACTTGCGGGGGGCGTCCTGTTCAACAATTCCGGCTTTCTGAAAGCTTTGGACGAACGGGTAGGAACTCCCATCGAGTTCTGGGGGTTCAAAACTATCCAATTCGACCAACAAATTATCAATACCTAGCGCCCGGGCGGCAGCGAGCAAGTGCTCTACGGTTTCCACTTCCGCGCCATCTTTGCGTAAAGTAGTACGGCGTGATACATCTTTGGGTTGAACTACATAATCAATTAATGCCGGAATTTCGATCCGCTCCGGTAAATCAAGGCGAACAAATCGAATTCCAAAGTTGGGGGGGGCGGGTTTGAAGGTCACTTTGACCTCTTGACCAAAATGCAGACTAATGCCGCTATTGGATACCTCACGCCCGATGGTACATTGTTTTTCTCCCATTGATTGTCTTTCTCCCTAAAAGTGAAAAGTCTCCTTTATAACACAAAAGATTCCATCTCGCGGTGGAGATGGAATCTAATGTAATTAAAATAAATCCGACTGTCAAACGTTATCGTGACCGGAGGGTATTACGGCTTACCCGGATCGTTAAATTGGGTATCATCTTTAATTGGAAAATCATCTTTACGTTGGGGTTGGTCATCTTTAGGTTGATCTGGTTGTTGGGGGAGTTGACCAGCATCTTGAATAGCACTTTTATTCAAAAATTCTATTACTTGCGCCGTCAGATCAATTCCCGGAATGGCATAGACGATACCACTTTCCGAAATATCTAAAATCAAGGTATAATTTTGTTCCGCTCCGATTTGCTCCACCGCGTGGACAATCTTTTCCACCAAGGGGTTGGTGAATTCCACATTGCGCTGGTAGGCTTGTCCTTGCGGTCCCCAAATGTCTTCAATAAATTCTTGCAGTTCTTGCTCTTTTTGATCAATTTCCAGTTGTTTTTCCGCTTTACGCTCCTCACTCCACATAATAGCGGACTCCAACTCCTTTTTCATTTTCTCGATTTCTTTTTCGAGAGCCTTTGCTTGCTTTTCCCAATCAGCAAGTAACTGATTATACTGCTCCTCTGCGGTACGCCGCTCTTGCAGATTTTGCAAAATTTCCACCGAATTGATGTAACCAATTTTGACTTCCGCCCAAGCAAACGAACCCAGACCCAGAACAACAAGTAGGGTCACGCTCCAGATAAAATGAAATTTATGCATGATTATGTGTTCCTCTCTCTGTTTAGGGATTAGGGACTAGGATTTAGGGATTAGGGATCAGGGGTTAGGGGTTAGGGGCTAGGAATTAGGGATCAATACAACTCCTAATCCCTGAACTCTAAATCCTAATCCCTAAAATGCCGTTCCAAAGATAAAGTGAGGTTCCCATTTTCCTCCAGATTGGTAGCGAATACCGTCCCAGTAATCATCTAATCCATAGGCGTAATCAAATCCAAGGGGTCCCATTGGAGTGATGATCCGAATCCCGAACCCGAGAGATCGTTTCAGCGTTCCGAAATCTACATCCACCAAATCATTCCAGGTGTAGCCCGCTTCGGCAAAGCCAACCAGATACAATTGGCTGGGAGCAACGGTGTAACGGGTTTCAGCACTGAAAATGCTCATAACTCGGCCTCCTTCCCGATATTCGTTGCCTTCGGGTACTAGCGAATAGTCGGGGTAGCCCCTTAGGCGATTACCGAGTACGCCGCCTAGCTCAAAACGCTCATATACCGGTACTTCATCCGCACTTTTCAAGCCATTGATATAGCCGAACTTACCGTCAATTCCGAGAGACCATTTCCACGGGAGTTCTGAATACCAACCGGTATTGAACAGATATTTTTGATATTTCACATCACCACCCAATGGTCCTCCAGCGTACTCTGCTGTAAGCGAGGTGCGGGATCCACGTGAGGGTTGGTATGTATCATTCCGGCTGTCGCGGGATAAGGTGAGGCGGAAACTGTTACTCCGGCGTTTGCCTTCATAGTCAAATAGGTTTGTACCGGTTTCCGGTGGGGTATAACCTTCTTCGACATCAATTTCCACATCTTCTAACCGGAATTGCCCGTAAATTGAGCTATAATCCAGCCACGGAAAGGGTCGTCCCGCGCGTAAGGCAAAACCGGTCGTGATTCGGTCATAATCTCCGTAATCGCGTAAGGTACGGAAAATATCGAATCCGGCAGAGGTGGGTGTATCCCACAACCATGGTTCGGTAAAGCCAAATTCAACGTCCTGCCGGGTGCGTCCGAACTGCCAACGCAGGTTCAGCCGCTGGGAACGTCCAAATAAATTATTTTCAGCCAGTTCTAAGAAGCCGGTCACCCGATCTTGTGAGCTATAACCGGCACCGGCACTGATCGTTCCGGTACGCTTTTCTGCCACTCCAAAAAAGAGATCGACCTCGCTTTCGCCCCCGCCCGGTCCAACAGTATTGACCGGTTGTAAATCAAATTGAAACTGAGTCTCATCAAAAAAGTTCAAGTATAAAATATCCCGTTGGCTGCGGATCACCTTTGACCGGTCGAAAATTTCACCGGGTAAGATGTTGATCTCCCGGCGTATCACTTTTTCGTACGTTTTGGTATTACCAGTAATAACCACATTACGGACGCGTGCCGGTTCACCTTCATCAATGCGATAGGTCACGTGGATCACCCGACCTTCTACACGCTCATCTGGGATGATACTGGCAAAAATATGTCCTTTATCGCTGTAAATTTCGTAATATTTTTGGATCGTCTCTTCAAACCGTTTTTGGTCAAAAATCTCACCGGTTTTATACTGGGTCACCATTTGCAGTTGGGATTTCGTGAACAGCTCGTTTCCATCCCAATCCACTTCACCAAAATAGAACCGCTCGCCTTCTTCCACGGTCACGGTGATCGTCATGTGGGCTAAGTCTTCATCATAGCCGATGGTATGCCCCACGACACGGGCGTTGATGTAACCCATCCGCCGGTAAAAATCGACGAGCCGTTCAAGATCGCTTTCTAACTGTGTTTCGTCCAGATAATGGGATTGGTACCAGCGCGTTTCTTTTGTGTCTTCAAATTGTTTGCGTAATTTTTTATCACTAAACGCGAGATTTCCTTCAAACTGGATCGTTTCGATCTTTACTTTTTTACCTTCGGTAATGTTGATTGTCAGCGGGGTACGCCCCTGTTCATCGGGCTCACCCATCTCATAATCGACTTTAGCGAGGAGATAGCCTTTTTCTTTGTACAATTCGAGGATGTTTCGGCGGCTGTTGTGGAGTTCCAGTGGGCTGAGGGGTTGTCCTTTGAGCAAGGTAAATTTACTGTAGATGTCGCCATTGCCTATCTTTTTGTTGCCTTTTAATGTCACATCCCCCAATAACGGATGTTCTTCTACGGTAATAGTAAGGTGTACGCCATCTAAATCCAGTTCTTGATCGACTTGAATATCGTTAAACTGTCCGCGTTCATAGAGTTTGCGGATTGCGTCCTGTATCGCTTCGAGTCGAAATTCCTCTCCAACTTTCAATCCTGAAATTGTGAGGATATACAGTTCATCCACGTTTGTATTCCCCTTGACTTCCAGCGAAGCGATAGGGTCCGCTAGCGTGCGGTTGAGCCCTCCCAGTATAAGAGTTGCCACAAACGTGACCATGAGAAGTTGCCAATATTTCATTGAGGTTTAATCAGTCCTTAAATAATCAAAACGCTAGAAATAATGCGGGTTAAAAGACCCCCTGAGTATAGGTGTGGGGGGATCGAATGTCAAGGTTTTTTGATTTTCAACCGCAGGTCTCCGTGAGAATGCACAGAAAATGCCGTATTTCAGGAGGCATCAAACAGTTGTTCGGCACGCTTTGCCGCCATCATAATCGCCTTGATTAGGGTGACGCGCAATTTACCTTCTTCTAGTTCCAACAAACCGTCAATGGTGACGCCGGCGGGTGTTGTAACGCTATCTTTTAGTTTTGCTGGATGTTCGTTGGTTTCAAGCACCATTCCGGCGGCGCCAAGAACTGTCTGTGCCGCCAATAATGTGGCGAGGTCTCGGGAAAAACCAACCTTTACCCCCGCTTCTGCGAGAGATTCAATCACCACATAAATATAAGCGGGACCACTGGCACTAAGACCGGTTGCCGCATTCATCATGCTTTCCTCAATCCAAGCTGTACGCCCGATAGTATTGAAAATACGTTCGGCGATTTCGTGCTGTTCGGTGGTGGCATATAACCCGTTGCAGAGGACGGTCATCCCCATGCTGATGAATGCTGGCGTGTTGGGCATGGCACGTATTACCGGTACGGAGACCTGTAAGGTCTCTTCGATGAAATATGTCGGTACTCCGGTAACGACTGATATTAAGAGGTGGTTTTCGGTAACATGCGGTTGAATCTCTTTCAATACTGTTGTCATGTGGTGGGGTTTGACCCCGAGTAGGACAATGTCGCTTTGTTGGACAACTGCTAAGTTATCCAGGGTCGTTTTGATGTGTAATCGTTGGTGTACCGCACGGGCGGTATGTTCGTGCGCGGTACTCGCTATAACGTTCTCTTTACGGAAGGTACGATTTTTTAGCAATCCACCGATCAAGGCTTCGCCGATTTTACCGGCACCAATCACACCTAGTTTGAGACGTTCCATGATGTGCCCCCTTAATATTGACGTAGGACGTAAAATGAAAACGACCGAAAGAACTCCGGTCGTCAAAGTGGCTTAAGTTTAATGTGTTGTCACGGAATTGTCAATAATTCTTATCGGCACGTCAAGCAAAAAACTCTTGACTTTTTCAACCTCAATTTCTATTTGTTGGGCGCTGAATTCGCTTGACTTTATGACTTTTGAAGAGGACAAAGGGTATGGATACCGGACTCACCGTAATTAATGAGAAAATTCGGAAAGAAAGTGTCTTTATTGAAGAATTGACCACAGAGATCAACAAGGTTATGGTAGGTCAATCCTACATGATTGACCGGCTGTTGATTGGGTTGCTCGCCAATGGGCATGTTCTACTGGAAGGGGTTCCCGGGCTGGCAAAAACGACGGTCGTGAAGACGATGGCAGATGCGATCCAACTGAAATTCCAACGGATTCAGTTTACCCCAGATTTGCTGCCCGCCGATTTAATCGGAACGATGATTTTCCGACCGAATGACGGTACTTTTGAGGTCAAAAAAGGACCCCTCTTTGCCAATTTGATTCTTGCTGATGAAATCAATCGTGCGCCGGCGAAAGTGCAAAGCGCCTTGTTGGAAGCCATGCAAGAACGCCAGGTGACCATCGGTGATAATACATACCGGCTCGATGAACCGTTTTTGGTGCTGGCAACTCAAAATCCCATTGAACAAGAAGGTACATATCCCTTGCCCGAAGCGCAGGTTGACCGGTTTATGCTGAAATTAAAAGTCACATACCCAACTAAGATGGAAGAGCGGCAAATTTTGGATCGGATTGCTACCGGTCGGCCGATTCCGGTTAAACCGATTATTAGTCCGGAGAAGATTATCAATGCGCGGGCGTTGGTACACGAGGTTTACATCGATGATAAAATTAAGGATTACATTGTAGATATTGTCTTTGCCAGCCGCCAACCAGAGGCGTATAATCTACCAAGTTTGAAGGATTTAATCGCGTATGGAGGATCGCCTCGTGCAACAATCTTTCTAACAATTGGGGCACGGGCACATGCGTTTTTGCGGGGTCGAGGGTATGTTGTGCCAGACGATGTGAAAGCGATTGCCCCTGATGTGTTGCGGCACCGGATCATCCCCACTTATGAGGCGGAAGCCGAGGAAATTACATCGGAAGATATTGTGCAACAAATTTTGGATCATGTGGAAGTACCGTAAGCACTTGTCATGTCGCAATACGTCAGAAACATCAAAGCCTCTATCTTTTTCGGATAGAGGCTTTGATGTTTATCGCTTGGTGTCGTTTCATGGATTAGGGTGTTTCCTGATTAAACCAGAAATCAAAATCGGAGGCATGATCAAATGCGTGGGAGTTTAGTTGCCGCATTTTCAGATCGACAACCAATGCTTTTTTTGCCATCATTTTATCAATCAAGGTTTCCGGCTGGTTGATGCCTTTTAACGCGGCGGGCATTTTTGAAGCTTGAATCACACTCATCCGGTGTAGGATATACGCCGCTAGGCGAGAGGGGATTTTTTCAAGTATTTCGGCGGCTTTTTGATCTTTCAGGACTTCGATCAGCGGTACGGATGCTTCCAGCGGCATCTCTTCTACCATCTCGGTAAGCAAGCGCTTTCCTTCTCCTTTATCACCTGTTTTCGCTAACTCGTTAATAATGTCAATTATCTTTTGACGGTGGTTTCCATTCACGTTGGGATCGAAAAATTTAGGGATGGTTAGCCACATCCCCATGATGACGATTGGCTTGAACTTAAGATTCGCATTGTACCATTCAATGAAAATCAGGACTGTTGTTTTGATCTGGCAGGCAAGGAAAAAGTTGCACAAGTCCATGAATTTTTTTTCATAGCGATAATCAATCGCACCGGTAGCCAACGCTACTTTTTTCAGCGCAACGAGCCGATCCGCATGACCCGGTGTGATCAGTGCCCCGGGACGTAGTTTTAACTTTGGTTTTTTGAACATGGATTATGTCTGTTCTTATAATTTGACTAACATCTGCTTGGCTTTTTCGCTTAATGGACTGCTTGGATACTCATCTACCAACATTTGAAAGGACTTTTTCGCCATCTCGATATTCTGCATCATATAGAACGTCACTCCTGTGAAATAAAGAGCTTCCGGACGGCGTTCGTGCATGGTGTATTGTTCCGTAAATTGGCTGAAATAAGATAACGCTTGCTGGTATTCTTTTGTCTGCCCGTGAATCATGCCTAATTCGAGTAAGACATCCGGTACATGGTTGCTTTGGTTGGCGGGGTCTTCATCAATCACCACTTGATAGTACTTTTTGGCTTTATCCGCCTGACCGCTCATCAGATAAGTGCGACCCAAGGTATATGCCGATTGGACATCTTTCGGATTTTTGCGAATTGCCGCTTTTGCCGCTTGGAGTTCATTATAGCGGCTCAATGATTTCTCCATGTCCGTTAAAAACGGTTTCGCCGGTTTATATCCCCGAACTTCACCAATGACCAATCCTTCCTCATCCAAAAAGAGAACCGCCGGATAACCCGTGATGTTATATTTTTTTAGGATATTTCGATCAAAATTAACACCTTCCGCATTGACTTTGGCACAGACAAAATCATCTGCTAATGCTAACACTTCTACATTGCGATACGTCGTTTGGTCTAATCGCTTGCACCAACCACACCAATTGGTGTAGAAATCAATCATAATAGGGCGGTTTAAGGTCTCTGCGGCGATAAGGGCATCCTCATACGTATCGAGCCAAGCAATTTCAGCTTCCGCATGTCTGCCAGAACCGGTAAATAAGATGATCAAAACGAGACTGCTGGATACAAAATACTTCATGAAATCCTCCAAAATGAAAAGTAAACTGGTTAAATCGTAACACGATTTGCCATGATTGTCAAGATCAAGTGTATCATATAAAAAGTTATATGTTTATATAGTATCCAAAAGGCGGCATGTCAACCGTCGTGTTACCATCGGCTCTTGACAAGCGCATCAAAGCACTGTATGATGGCGCCAATAGCACGATGTTATGTACTTCTGAATGGGGAGAAACGTTACGATGGGAAAAACCGTTGTTATTGATGACGTAAAAATAGGCACGAATTTGCCATTGACCATTATTGCCGGACCCTGTGTCGTGGAAAATGAAACGATTGTGTTTCAGGTAGCAGAAAAAATGGTACAACTCACTGAAAAGTTGGGATTTCCCTATATTTTCAAATCGTCTTATAAAAAAGCCAATCGCACCAGTTCCGGTTCGTTCATCACCATCGGTGAAGAGCACGCTCTGGAAATTTTAGCGGCGGTCAAAACCCGGTTTGGGGTGCCGGTACTAACGGACATTCATACGGAGCAAGAAGCCGATTTTGCCGCTGAGTATGTCGATGTGCTCCAAATACCAGCGTTTCTGTGTCGCCAGACCGAACTTTTGCAGGCGGCAGGCGCGACGGGGAAAGCGATCAACATCAAAAAGGGTCAGTTTTTAGCTCCGCAGGATATGGCACTGGCCGCCGAAAAAATTGCCCTCACCGGTAACGAAAATATTTTACTCACCGAGCGCGGTACGACCTTTGGTTACCGGGATTTGGTCGTCGATATGCGCGGTTTGGTCATTATGGCGCAATCGGAATATCCGGTAATTTATGATGCCACCCATAGTTTGCAATCACCCGGCGGCGCAGGTGGCAAAAGTGGTGGTCACCGGGAGTTTGCATTACCTCTTGCCCGGGCGGCAGTCGCAACGGGGTGTCAAGGCTTGTTTGTGGAAACACACCCAGACCCGGCTACCGCCAAGAGTGACGCCGCAACCCAACTCCCGCTGAACCAAATGGAATCGTTACTGCATCAAGTGCGGGACATTCATCAAATTGTCTGCGAGTATACCCCCGAAGTATAACTATTTTGTCACAACCTCGTCAAATTTAGGTCTGCTTTTGCACATTTCACGTCTCCATCAAGTTGTTGCACCCTTTGATTTTATTACGCTCAATGTACCGCTCAAGCGGTATATTTCCTTGCGTGTGGGCGGGAATGCCGATGCGTTGGCACTCATTAAAACAGTGCCCGATCTGCAGCGTCTCTTACAGGTCGCCCGCCAGTATGATCTACCGCTTTATTTTTTGGGAAAAGGTACGAATGTGATTTTCACCGATGCCGGTTTTCGGGGCATAGTGGTTAAACTCGGAGGCGAATTTCATCAGTTTGAACGCTTAGAGAGTTCTCTAGTGGATGGCTCGATTGAGATTCGTGCGGGGGCGGCATTGAGCCTGCAAAAACTGGTCAACTATTGTGTTCGCCATCATTTTACGGGCATGGAAGAGGGCGCCGGAATTCCAGCATCTATTGGTGGTGCCGTGGCGATGAACGCGGGTGTACCCGGGTGGGAATTCGGGGATTATGTCACGCGAATCGAGGGTCTTACGGCGGATAACCAACGGCATGCATTGATGCCTTCGGATTTCCAATTTGAATATCGCCGGGGGAATTTACCTCCCGGTTTTGTGGTTACCCATGTAACGATCCGGGTCAAAAAGGGAGACCCCGAAACGATCAAAGCCCGCGTGGGGCGGATTATGCAAATTCGTAAATCCCGCCAGCCGTTACAATATCCCAATTGTGGCTCCGTATTCAAAAATCCGCCGGGTGATTATGCTGGGCGTCTTATCGAAACGTGTGGGTTGAAAGGTTACCGGATTGGAGGGGCGCTGATCTCGGAAAAACATGCCAATTTTATTATTAACCCGAGTGGAGAAGCACCTGCAGCGGATGTGCTTCATCTGATCGACCTCGCACAGGAAACCGTCTGGTCTCATCATCATGTCCAGCTAGAAACAGAAGTGCAGATTATTCCCCCCCAATAAAAAAGGCAGATGATCACGGGTATCATCTGCCCCCTTCATCCGGTAATGAGCTGATTTACATCAGCTTATAGGTAAATCCTAAACTTAACACTTCCTTAAACCGTCCCCCGTCGTGAATTTGCTTATCATAGAGTAATTGCGTGTCGATATTTAGTGAGATGTATTTGATCAGGCTGAAACTGAACGTATTTTGCCAATTCAGGTCGATGGTCTTCCAGTCGTCATTAACACCTTCTTGGTCTGATTCCGAATAGAACAATGCCTGATATGCTTCCAGCCGGGATTTATAATCCAGCCGGTTGTCCCAAGTTATCCGGTGATAATCCATAATGAACTGAATCCCGCCGTCATTGGTTGTATCTTCATCTTTGATTACGGTTTGCCGGAAAGCAATACCAAGGCGAGCCGCCAACGTGGCATGTTTTTGATCCAAAAATTTACGGGCTAATCCGGTCGCTTCGGTGAATGTTTGGGGGTCAAACATCTCATTCTGCAGGTTGGTAAACTGGGTCTGCCATCGACCGGAAACGTAGGGGTCAACAAACCACCCCATGGTTAGGTGGAGGGCACTTTCATAATCGATTTCGTCGGTAGATGTGGAAGGACTCTTCCACCGGTTTAAGGTTTTTCCTTGATCGGTGACCCGTTCGGCATCCGTGCGTTGGGTATGAGTCTGTCCAAATGCTAGCTTTAAACGATTTTTCCACATTAATTTATCATTTAATGTGGTATTGGCGGTAGTGAGTGCTAATCCCGACCACGAAATTGACCCGGCGGCATCAGCTTCTGCATCGGTCCAATTGGTGTTATAGCTACTTTGGGTTAACGTCAGACTAATATCGGATGTAATATCCCATCCAGAAAGGGTGTCTGGGTTGTCGCTTTCTTGAGGCAATCCTACGGACGTCATGAGTAATACAAAACTAGATATAAGCCAAAATTGGCGCATAACAGCTCCTCCTACTGAAAAGAAATGTGAAGTAAGAACGATTTCATCGGTATGCAATCTGCCAGATGGGATGGGTACCGCGACGTATCGCGTGACTGCCAGAAGAATTCTCTGATATGTGTAGGCTAAATTACCACTGAAATGGATAAATATGGGTGCGTGGGGATGGTAATAGTGGGGATTATTTCGATAGAGGTGAAGGATCATCTACACACCGTTTGTTGGGTGTTGTTGGAGCTAAATTGAGGTGGGCAACATATTGTGATAGCCGCTCGAGCTGATCTGATGAACCAACAAAATAATAGGATATCTCATTGGTATAGGCGCGGGTAGAAATCAATCCTTGGGCAACTAGATGTTCTAAAGCTGGCTTTACGACAGATTCAGGCTCTTTAACCCACCAATTGGAAATTCCTTCTAACGTATCTTTGGCATAAGGATGGCGGCTAAAGTAGTTTAATATTTGTAACGTAACAGCCGGATTCGGGCTGGTATCTATCATATCC
>RFFQ01000081.1 GCA_003697105.1 Gemmatimonadota bacterium
AACTCCCAAACTCCCCAACTCAATGCGCTTCCAGCCAATTTTTACCAGTACCGATCTCGACTTTCAGTGGTACGCGCAGTTTCATGGCAGATTCCATTAATTCCTTGATTTGGGGTTGAACTTGATCCAACTCATGGAGGGGCACATCAAATAGTAATTCATCATGAACTTGCAACACCATTTTGGTCTGTAATTGTTGTTCATCCAAATACTGTTGAATGTGGAGCATCGCTAATTTGATAATATCGGCGGCACTACCCTGAATGGGGGTATTGATCGCCATGTTTTCCGCGAAGGTATCGTCCCGTCGATTTTTGGGGTTGAAATGGATGAGCCGCCGCCGTCCGCTAAGGGTTTTAGCGTACCCGCAGACGCGTGCCTCGCGGACAGCTTGCTCAATATAAGTTTTGATACCGGCATACGTTGCAAAATAATTTTCGATGAATTCCTTTGCTCGTTGTTGTGGAATACCCATATCCCGCGCCAGCCGGCGTTGACCCATGCCATACATCACCCCAAAATTGACAATTTTCGCCTGCCGGCGCATATCCGCATCCACTTGATCTTCTGGGACATTAAACACTAACGAGGCGGTGTGCGTGTGGATGTCCCGATCCATTTGAAAGGCATTAATCAGCTTGGGATCACCGGAGAGATGCGCCATCACCCGGAGTTCAATCTGGGAATAATCCGCCGAAAGAAGCACATGTTGATCATCGGTTGCTACAAATGCGGAACGCACTTCCTTGCCGCGAGCACTGCGAATCGGAATATTTTGTAAATTCGGATCGCGGCTGGCAAGCCGTCCGGTTGCCGCACCAGTCTGAATCAGCGAGGTATGAATCCGCCCGGTTACCGGATGGATATAGTTCGGGAGCGCATCAACATAGGTGGATTTGAGCTTAGCAAACTCCCGGTACTCCAAAATACGCTGGGGTAATTCATACTCTGTTGCCAGTTCTTCTAACACAGCCGCATTGGTGGAGGGCACCCCTTTGGCCGTTTTTGTTTTAACGGGCATACCCAGTTTATCAAACAAAATGGCGCGCAACTGCTGGGTGGAATTGATGTTAAATTCCTCACCAGCAAGCGCGTAAATCTCGGACTCTAACTCGCTCAGTTGGGCCTCCAGTTCCACCGAAATTTTGCTTAATAAGCTCGTATCCACCTTGATCCCGTTCATTTCGATCCGGGCGAGGGTGTACGTCAAGGGGATTTCAATCTGCTCAAAGACGGTTTTTAGGTTCAGGGATTCAATTTTGGGGGCAAGTTCGTGTTTTAGGCGCAGGGTAATATCGGCATCTTCGGCGGCGTAGGGTGTCGCCTCCGCAATGGGCACCTCCGAAAATAAAATCTGTTTTTTACCCGTGCCGATTAACTCCTTGATTTTGATGGTGGTGTGGTGAAGATAGTGTTGCGCCAAAAAATCCATGCCATGCTCACTACCGGGGTCGATTAAAAAAGCGGCGATCATGGTATCCCAGATATTTTGAATGGATTCAATTCCGGCACGGTGCAAGACGATCCAATCATATTTAAAGTTCTGGAAGATTTTGAGTTTTGTAGGATCGGCTAACAACGGGCGCAGTTGGTTGAGGACGAATGTTACCGGTACATTTTGCCCTTCCACGTGCGCCACGGGAATATACACCCCGGTGTGCGGCTGGATGGAGATAGAGAGTCCAACTAAATCCGCTTTCATCGGGTCTTCGGAGGTCGTTTCGGTATCCAGCGCAAATTCCGTAACCGTTTGCAATTGGTCGATCAACTGGCGGACACCGGCTTCGGTATCGATGGTGCGGTAATTTGTTTTAGTGGTAGGGGATGTTCCAAAATCCAGTTGGAGTTCACCGGTCGAGGTCTGAGGCATGGATACCGGTTTTTGTTCCAACCAGTTTGTGTGCCGGTCGATGAGTTCTCGCCGTAGGTGGCGGAAATCAAGATGGGTAAATAACTCGATCAGGCGGTCAATGTTCCAGTTGCCCAATTGGAGATGTGGCAAGTCAAGTTCCACCGGAGCGTTGGTCTCAATGGTGACAAGTTTTTGGCTGAGGTACGCTTGTTCTTTGTTTTCCATCAAGCCGGTGCGAACCCGCTTATTTTTGATGTTCGCGGCATTTTGGAGGATGGTTTCCAGATCACCGTATTCCGCTAGAAGTTTGACCGCCGTTTTCGCGCCAACGCCGGGCACGCCGGGTACATTATCCGAGCTATCTCCCAACAGCGCCAGATAGTCCACAATTTGGGAGGGTTTTACCCCGTATTTTTCCATCACACCGCGGACATCTAAGACTTTTGCCCCCTCACCCCGTTTGCCCGGTACGTACATTTTGATGTGATCATTGACTAATTGCGCCATATCTTTGTCACTTGTAACCAGATAGACCTGCAACCCTGCCGCCGCTCCTTTGACTGCCAATGTACCCATTAAATCATCTGCCTCGTAACCCTCCACGCGTAGCGATGGGATGTTAAAACCCTCTACCACCCGGTCAATATAAGGCAATTGAGCGATCAGCTCATCCGGCATGGCGGCGCGGTTGGCTTTGTATGCCGGATATTGCTCGTGCCGGAAAGTCGGTGCGGCTGTATCGAATGCCACCGCAATGTAATCCGGTTTTTCGTCTTTGATCAGATTCCAGATGGTGTTGGTGAAGCCAAAAATAGCGCTGGTATGTTCCCCTTTGCTACTGATCAGCGGGTTGCGGATAAAGGCAAAATGTGCGCGGTAAAAAATGGCGGGTCCATCAATAAGATAAAGTGTTTTTTTCATAAAGTATCTTTCTGTTCAATACCTTCGCCAAAAGTGACCTTTTAGGCTGTATGAATAGCGCCAATTCCGGCGAGATGGTTTTTGATTTGTTGAATTAAAATTGGGTGACCCAATTCCTGAACGAATTTTAATGTTTCCCTGAGGTATTTCAGACCTCTGTACTGAGCTTTAATATCAATTACATACGCATTTGGCAGATGGTTCCGGAGTTCTTTGGTCATGGTCTGTGAGAGATTGACCCTC
>RFFQ01000082.1 GCA_003697105.1 Gemmatimonadota bacterium
AACTCCCAAACTCATCAAACTCACTTATAGTTGAATACCCATGCCAACGCGGTGAGTAGCATCTAAATCCTCTTTATAGGGCACAAAGGCGTAATCAAACCGGAACGAAGAGAACGCGACCCCTGCACCGGCGGTAAAATCGCTGGTATCGTACCCAATTTTATATCCCAACCGTAAATTAAATTTTTCCTTTAGCGTCAACTCTGTTCCCACGGTGGCGCGGAGATCGTTGTCATTGGGTTTAATCAAATCTAGGGCAATGGTCATTTGGCTTTCTGGGATCATTTCCAGTGGCATGGTATAGGCAGACCCTAAACGAAACGTGGTTGGTAAATCAAATTTTTCGTCAATATACTTCACTTTTGATCCCAGATGTTGTGCGGCGAATCCCAACCGTAGCCCATCGACCGGTGGTTGGTACATCAGACCCAAATCAATGGCAAAACTGGTAGCACTTTCGGTGTGAATCTCTGAAAGCAGAATTTTAGGGGCAAGACCTAGTGATACATTTTCATTAATTTTGTATGCGGCGGCGAATGCAATTGCCATGTCGGAGGCGGTAAACGTACCGTGGTGAATCCCTTGTTCGTCGCGCCGTTCAATATCTCCTGACGTTAGATAAATAAAATTCAAACCGTACGCCAACCGTCCACCACTGTTCCGTACTCCGGCAATATGTTCATAACGAACATCCTCAAACCATTCGGTGTGATCGAGCCGGGCGTTAAGGGCAGGGTTATGCACCAACCCAGCCGGGTTGAAGGCAATCGCCGCGGCATCATTCGCCATTGCCGTAAAGGCTTCACCCATACCGGCGGCGCGAGCACTGGGAGTGATCTTCAAAAATGCCATTGCGGAGGTTCCCGCATCGTCGTGAACATCACCAGCAATGACCGTACTAGCCCCCACCAGAGTAAAAAGGGTGAGTAAAGAAATCAGTCGTGACATGAAAAACTCCTTGGATTATGGTTTTGAATGGGTTAAATAAGGTCTGGCATGTCTTTACATGACGTTGAATTGGGTAAATGTGAGGTATTGATTTTATTCAGATAGCCGCTCGATCTGGCGTATCGTTAACGGTGTGCCTATCAGCCGCACATTTGGAGGTATCTCACCGATTTCACCGCTGATACGTACCCGCAAGCCATCCTGCTGAAAGTCGCTGGGCAGATTTTTGAGCAGATAACGTTGGGAGGGCGCACCATCGGGCAAAAAGACGAAATCCACACCCATTTGTTGCATGGTACCCGTCCGGTTGGTAAGTAAATTGGAGGTTTTGGTTTGGGATGGCGGAGGTGGAGTGTCCTGATGAGTCTCACTTGCACAACCACACCAAACCAGCAGTACACCAGCGGATAAAACATACAGAATCATTGTTTTCATAGCGGCTCAACTCTACACTGCAAATGAAGAAAAGTCAATGAGTTTTTGGTCACTCATCGTAAAACCGCAATTTTGATTATTTCGGTTTGGCGACCGGTCTCAGAAGTCGCCTCGATCCGGCAGAAATAGACCCCCGAAGCGACATTGGAAACGTCCCATTCGATTTCATTGTCCTCATTGCCTACACCCGGCTGGTTGGCGGTGAACACCCGGTCACCTGCCATATCAAAAATTTGGATAGAGACCGTTGCATCCGCATTGAGATAATACCGTATTTTTGTAAAATCCCCTCGTAAGTAGTTGGTGGGGTTGGGATAAGCATAAACAGACCCCGCCGGTATCAAGCCACTCGATCCGGCTAAACGGGGATTTTCAGCGCCCAAATGTTTATTGACCGCACTACTGCCCGTTCGTTGGGGATTTGCCTGAAACATACCCCATACGACCGTTTGGGGATCGTACGGTTGTTTCACATCCCAGATATAAATCAGACCGTCATCACTAGCGGCAATAACTTCAATATCGCCATCCTGATCAATATCGGCGATTGCCGGTGTACTGTTAATACCCCGAGCGGTTCCTTGGGGGAAGGGATCAACGGTTTCGCCGCGCCCATTCCACGCAAACAAGCGCCCGTCCGGTGTGCCTACCAGAACTTCCGGTGCACCATCGCCATTCACATCGGCGAGCGCCGGAGATGAGCGTATCCCTGCCCAGTAGGCATCAAAATTTTGGGGCACCAGATTGACATACCAGTGTTGCACAATTGACCCGCTGTGATTGATCGCGAGTACTTCCGTATGATAGGCGTCACTTTGGTTCGGGATGATAATCTCCAAATAACCATCACCATCAAGGTCACCCAATGCGGGGGATGCCGTTACTGGGGCATGAGCATTTACGGGAAAGCCGGGCAACACCTCCCCCGTTGCGGTGAGGGCATAAATGTAACCCTCCCCATCCGGCAGAACAATCTCCAGTTCCGGTGTGGTTCGATCTAAATTGCCAATCGCCGGGGAGCTTTTTAGCCAGGTCTCCCCAAAATCAATCTGCCATTGCACCTGACCATCATGGGCATAACACGTTAGGTCACCGTTCCAATCCGCTACGAGAATCTCCGGGAAGCCATCCTGATCGATGTCATCCACCGCCGGTGACGCCTCAACCGGTAAATCGTGTATCTTTGACCACTGCACCGATCCATCCGCATTGAACACATACAAATTCGGCGGCGGATTGGAACTACCCTCGTTGATCTGCATGGTTCCAATAATAATATCGAGTGTTCCATCCCCGTTCACATCCGCGAGCGTAGGCGCGGCGTGAATGGCGGCAGAAAGTTGCGGAAAGTTGCCCCGTTTTTGCCCGTAAACGGTGCGGGAATGAATTTGACCGGCATCATCCCCCGCCACAATCTCCATCACACCGTCCCCATCCAGATCGCCGGCGGCGATGGGACCGGTGATCCGGGCCTCTCGCAGGTCAATACTCCAGAAACGCTCGCCGGTGGGATAGTACAAGGCGAGTCCACCGAATTGGGTCGTATAACTTGAATCTGGGGTTTCAATCAATGTATCGCGCACCGTAGCCGTGATGATCTCCGTCCAGCCGTCCCCATCGAGGTCTACAACAAGCGGGGTTATCGCATCGACATGCGGGTCACTGACGGCTTTGGGCCAGCCGGGTTGGGTGCCGAAACTGACCCCAAAGGTCATGATACTATCGGATTCACTGATATTTAACAGTTGCACGGGGCTACGTCCGCCGCTGTTGGTATCTGTACTCGGTGTGGTATCGGGCGTAAACTCAGGAGACCATGGCGCCCGGAACAGGTTGGTCGAATCCCCTACACCTCCTGTCACCAACGGAGGACGGTCTAATCGATTCAGCCCATCGGCTTCTTCCACATCAATGGCATGTGAACCGGCTTGTTGCAGGGTGTTGTCCTCCAGACGCGCTTCGATGCGGGCTTCATCCACATGCATGATCAACAAGCCGCCGGGAGGCGGGATCGAGTTGCCTTGCGCATCCGTGAAGCGGTTTGGGGTGCGATAATCAAACTCCACCTGATCATAATCCGTGAAAAACACACCTTCAAAACCGCTATTGTAATTCCCATTGTGATCGGGGTCACCTTGCCGGTTTTCGATCAGAAAATATTCCGTGTTGTTAAGCGGAACTTTAACGGCTTCCCCGCGGCCCCTTTCTGGATGGGGCGCGGTGATCTGGTACAATTCCACCTCATTTTGATCCCGCGTAATCTCCCGGACATCAATCCAGCTTTTTTCGACCCCTTTGATCCGCAAATTAGCCCGGTTATACGCGCAGGGATGCGCCGGAAAAAAGCCAAGACCATTCCAAACGCCATGTCCCATCAATCCCCAAGAACCGATACCGCTACTCTGCCCGTCGGAGGTATTGTAAAGGTCAACAAATCCTAAAAAGTGCCCAAATTCATGGACATAAACCCCTAACAGACCCAACGTACCCGCAACAGAATACGGCTCGTAGTGTTCGGTCTCCGGGGCGAGGACGGCTTCTCGGACATAAACGCCATCATTGGTCGCAATCCCCGGATATTCGGGGTCATCATTTGCCAGATGCTCCCGAACGGTCTTAAAATCCAGAAATTGTGACCAAATATTACCCGGAATCGGTGCACCATTGTCATTTGCGCCGCTTTCCGCCCCCACACCGGCATGAATCAGCACGACCGCATCATAACGGGAAAAATCCACATCTGCATCTGCCGCCTGAATTGCCTCTTGAAACAGCCCGGTAATGCGTGCCATATCATCCCCGCCATCGGCGATATTCGCCCCGTAATATCCCATCGGTTGGGACATCCGGTAGCCCTGACTACCGCTATTTTCCGGCGGGAAAATATCCGCTTGTAACTCCAATTGACCATAAGAGACCTGCCGGTAGTAGGCGTGCATCTGGGTATTGCACAAAAAGTCGTAAAAGGCATAATCGTGGGGACGTTGGTCAGGATTGTTGCCGCTCAGGTCAAAAGTGCCGTCGCCGCTGGTGTTGGGGTCGTTATCGGGTTGGAATTCAAGGCGAATGGCGACAAAGTGCAAGGTGTCAATCGCGCTGTACGGTTGGGAAGAGTGCATTTTTTGGGGATTTAAAATCGGCGTGCCCGAACTGGGTCGAGCCGGTCGATAGCCATCTAGCGACACGCCCGGAGCAGGTGGGACGGCTTGAACATGTGTCACATTACCAAATAGAATCAGAATAAGTAACAGACCAATATACCGCATAGTTCATCCTCAACGTAACGGGTGCAAATGAAGCGTGCCCGCAGGCGAGGATTTCTAGCATAGGAACGTACCTGCGGGCAACTAGGGAGGGAGAAGATACTTCCCGTTTGAGCGATTTCAGTGCCAGCTAATGCAACGCGCATAACCAGCTACAAATAAATAAGATATATTCTACAAGCATGTTGGTATGGTTGTGGTTCACCGGAGCGTTGTATTTTTTTTGCCACTACTTTAACAGCACGGTTCGACCCGTACCGAGGATGCGTTGACCCTGTTCTAATCGATAAAGGTAAATCCCGGAAGATAAGTAACTTGCATCCCATAGCAATTGATATTGGCCGGCCGGCTGGTACTCATCCAGCAGTATTTCAACCAAGCGACCGTTCAGGTCGTACACCTTCAGGGTGGTTGGACTCGCCGCCGGCAGATCGTATCGAAACGTGGTGACCGGATTAAACGGGTTGGGATAGTTGGTAATCGCTGGGTTTTCAGGGACGGTCGCCATCACTGGCTCCATCGCCACATCAATGGTTTGCCCGCCGGTGGCATAGGTGCGTACCCATCCGTGGCGATCCCCCAGCGCCATTTCGGGTGTGCCGCTCCCATCCACATCATCCAAAGCAAGCGTTTGGTCCACCGGCTGGTCATGGTTGATCACATACAGCGGTGTACCATCGATACCCGAAAGGACGTACATTTGATTATTTAAAGTGCCGATCAGGACATCAAAGTGACCATCCCCATTGATATCCGGAATGGCGGAACTATCCAGAATGTATCCCCCGGTACCGAATGTCCATGCCGCTTGTCCGGTTTGGGCATTAATGAGCGGGAAGAGTGAGCGTCCGGTGAGGGAGGGCAGAATAAATTCCGTCCCGTCAGGAGCGACTGCTTTATCGAAGCGGGTAATTAGGGCGGTGCCGAGGTTGTAGCTCCAAATCGGTTCGTTTGTGCTGGAACGAGCCCGGATACGCCCATTGAACGTGCCGTAAACAAAATCTCCTTGCCCATCCCCGTTGGCATCGGCAATATCGATCAGCGCAAATACTGCAGCGGTACCCGCATCAAATCCCCAAATATAATTGCCGGTACTACCGCGAATCAGGGTAATACGGGCATTACCGCTGTTTGCCGAGCCTCCGGCGACCACTTCTGGAATACCATCATCATCAATATCACCTACCGGCGTCACGGATGCCTGCGCCATATTGCGCTCGTTTTGCCAGATTAAGTCTCCGGTAGTACCGTCAATACAGAAGACGGATTTTGGACCCGTGCCACTGCCATCATCCCCCGTGGCGGCGAGAACATCCGGCACACTATCGCCGTTAAAGTCGTAAGCGGCATTCACCTGATAGACCCAGCCGCCCTCACCAAATTGATGGGTATCGTACACCCACAGCATCTCTCCACTCAGACCATCTAACGCAAAAACAGAGCGACTGCCCCATGCCGTCCCAATGACCACATCCGGCACCGTATCCCCGTTGAGATCACCCGCCACAAACAACCCTTGCTCCTGATAGATCGAGCCAAAACCAATCTCCGGAATGGCACTGGAAAACGTCCAGATGATATCCGCCAAACCGGAAGCGTTACCGTTGACACAGTGTAAGTGATACTCGTTATCTGCCACCAACACTTCCGCCACGCCATCACCGGTAAGGTCCACAAAATTTTTCATGGCGACGATCTTTTCGCCAGCCATATTACTGCGTAAATGCCAATATTCCGTACCCATATCCACCGGCACGGCGACCACCGTTGCGGCTAAATCCACTGTTACCGGATTTTCATCCGCATCATTGCTGAAAATCGAGAGTGTACCGCTAAAAGAGCCCACCGTTTCGGCATGAAACCAGAGGCGTACCGGAGCGGTCTCCCGCGTTGCCAAGATTAGCGGCAATTCGGTCTGCGAATCTAGCGTAAAATGAGAATTATCCAACTCCAATTGGTCGATCACAAGAGGCTCTGCACCTTGATTTTCCAGTTGCACCCTTCGCGCGGTATATGCGCCATTACGGATGTTTGCATACTCCAGCGCCGGGGGATTCACCCGAATTTCCGCTGCCGGATAAATTCCAAATCCATTTAAATTGACAGAAGTAACTGGGTTCAGCGGGTCATTGGATTCAATGGTCAGTAGGGCGGGTAACGCTCCGTATTGATCGGGTGTAAAATCGATCTGGATCGCGGTGGATTCATCCGGTGGTAACAAAATGGGGTCAGAGAAGTCCGTGCTATACTGGGGTTGAGAGGCGGTAATGGCGGTAATTTCCAGATCACCGCTACCGCTATTGGTGATAGTCAGGGGAGTTTGGTACGTGCCCCCAATGATGCGGTTGCCAAAATCATAGCTCTCAAAACTGAGCGTAATTACCGGCGTACCGCTACCACCCAAATCGACCTTGTACAGATAATCCTGATTGAAGCCCTGCCCGTTGTCGCAATACCACATGTACTGCCCATCAAAGACAATCCCCGCCGGGTCAACCCCTTCAGAAGGGTAAGATTCGAGTAATTGCCCATTAGTCGGATCCATCTTATAGAGCGTATCGCCCCAATAATCTGCCATCCACAGGAACCCATTTTCCAAACAGAGGTCCCACGGTTGGCGATCCGGTGCGGGGAAGTCCTGTAAAATGGTACCCTCACTATCAACTTTATAAATATGTCCATCGGGATCGTAATACGTGCTCACCCAAAAATCACCGGCGTCATAAGCAATGCCCGACATGTAATGATCGGGTAAATCAAATTGCCGGAGGACATCCCCATTCCAATCCAGTTGCATCGCAAATGCCGGGTCATTGATACTAATGGTATGATCCGTTGTCCAGAGATAATCACCATCGTAAGTGAGCCCAAACGCATCCCCCTGTGGACCCGTAAAGATTAATTGATAATCCCCATTTTCAGGATTGATGCGATAAATATGACCACCATCGGCGCCGTAAATACCGCAATAAAGATATTCACCATCCCACGCCAGTCCAGAAGCACTTTCCGGGATTGGGAAGGTTTGTACCACCGTCCACTCCGCGTAAAGAGATGGTACGAGAGCGATTAAAATCGCTATAACAGCAGACATCCGTTGCATAAACCTACCTCCACAAAAAGATGAAAAAGGAAAGGGTTTTACACGTTTTGCACAAAGCCGAAATTCACTGTAACACAAGGGAAATAGAGGTGTCAAGGGGTAAAATAACCAGAGG
>RFFQ01000083.1 GCA_003697105.1 Gemmatimonadota bacterium
ATCCACGGGTCAAAATCAAAGATGATAAAGATAGTCTAAAAAAATTAGGTCTAAAAAAAGAATGGTTAAACGACCTCAGTGTGTTTGAAATTCTAAAAGTGAATGAGTTAGATTATGTGACAAAAATAAAATATATAAATCACCGTATTCCAATGGACACACTAAGTTTTATTGAAAAAGAGAAATTAACTGACATCAATTTTGCCTCTAAACTAAATAAATTAGCGTACTTTGAAGGTGATAAATTTCATATCGAAAAATATAGTTTCAAATTTAAAGGTTTAGGTACCATTGCATATAAATACAAAGAAAATATCAAAAAAGTTGGAATAATATCGACTTGTTTCTCATTGAAAAACGACTGGCGTCTCATCGTCGGGTTGGGCAATGAATCGGTTTATGAAACCTCAATGACCTTACACCACATCTACGGGTTTCCCTATGTTCCCGGGCAGGCGGTTAAAGGCATCGTTCGGAGTTGGATCATTACCGAAGTGTTTGGTAAAAATGATCAAGGTGAATCTGATTTGGAACATGCCGAAAAACGAGCATTAGCAAATCAAAGCTTTTGTGATATTTTTGGCTGCCCAAAAGAGAGTGTTCATAACGAAAGCCGTCAAGGCAAAGTCATTTTCTTTGATGCCTATCCCACATCCGCACCGGAGATTAAGCCCGATGTGATGAATCCGCATTACCCTGACTATTATGGGGGAGATAAACCGCCTGCCGATTATCAGAACCCTAAACCCATATTCTTTCTCACGGTCAAAAATACGTCGTTTGAGTTTATCACCGGCGTAAAACCCAAAGATAATATTGAAATTAGCGATTTTAAAACGGGACAAAAAAAGCCAATCTTAGATGTGGTCCAAGATTGGCTAGAAACTGCCCTCACCGAACATGGTATTGGGGCAAAAACGGCGGCAGGGTACGGCTATTTTCAGCCAGCGAACACTCCGTAGTCCTTACGCATGGCCGCGCTCAATAAGTTTTTGGGCAATATTGCGGAAGATTCCAGCGGCGGGGCTATCCGGTTGGGCGGCAACAATCGGTTTCCCGGCATCTCCTCCCACGCGAATATCCAAATTGATCGGGATGCTACCGAGGTAAGGCACGCCATATTCTTCACAGGTTTTTTGCCCGCCGCCACTGCCAAAAATATGCTCCTCATGGCCGCAATTGGGGCAGATGTAGGTCGCCATATTCTCGATAATACCCACCACCGGAGCATTGACTTTCTCAAACATTTTCAGACCCTTACGGGCATCAATCAGAGCCACATCTTGCGGAGTCGTGACGATCACCGCGCCATCCAACGGCACTTTTTGAACCAACGTCAGTTGAGCATCTCCGGTACCGGGCGGCAGGTCAATGACGAGAAAGTCTAGTTCCCCCCAACTCACATCATTGAGAAACTGCTCCACGGCTTTCATCACCATCAATCCGCGCCAGATAATCGGTGAATCGGTAGAGGGAATCAAAAATCCGATAGAGATCATCTTCACCCCGTACTGTTCCATCGGTTTGAGTTTGTTCTGTTCCGTATCGGTCTCAGGGACACCTGTTACCCCCATCATTAGCGGGATACTTGGTCCGTAAATGTCGGAATCCATTAAACCCACACGTTTACCCAATTGGGCTAATGCGACCGCCAGATTTACAGCAACCGTCGATTTACCAACCCCGCCTTTACCACTGGCAACGGCGATAATATTTTTGATCCCTTCCAACCGCCGTTGATGATCAAACGGATTCTGGCTTTCCATTTTTTTGATATTTTTGGTTGCGTTCACTTGTCGTTGAAGCGAGTGAATGGTGACCTCCTGCACGCCGGGCAGATCACGAACTGCCGCTTCTGCCGCTTGTATAATGGTCGCTCGAACATCCGGCGGCTCATTGCTGAATTCGATCCCAAATTCCACATGGCTACCTTGCACTTGAATCGATTTGACCATGGCAAAGGAGATAAGGTCCCGGCTTAAACCCGGGTAAATCACACTTTTGAGCGCTTCCGTCACCCGTTCTGGGGTTAGCGTTGCTTGGTCTGCCATCTGTTTAATCCTTCCTAAATAATTAAAGTAAAATACACCAACATTGTCGCTTAATTTCGGGCTAAGAATAGGGAATCTGTACCCCAAAGTCAATATTAACTTTCCTATCCCCTCCCCTAAGCGAGGACAAGATACCTGCCAGTATCGACTATTACATCTAAAATTCTTAAAAATAGATCATCATAAAATCGTAAAAAACACATTGACTTGTGACCGCCATCCTTCTATTTTCAAAACCGTCACGGCATCCGTACCGGACACCCGTCCGTTGTTGAATTTACTTTACAAAATCACTCTGGAGGCGTATGATGGATTGTCCTAAAGTTGCCCAACCGGGTCCCTATGTTATTGAAGTTACCCCGCGTCGCTATGCTTGGTGCGCTTGTGGTCTCTCAGACCGCGACCCCTATTGCGACGGCTCGCACCGAGATTGCGGAATGAAACCCATTATTGTCACCATTGAAGAACCCCAAAAAGTGGCATGGTGTGGTTGCAAGCAAACCCAAACACCGCCCTTTTGTGATGGCTCACATAAGTCATTGTAAATGGTCTTATTCCGATGATCCGGCACACACTTGCCGGAAATCATCACCCCATTGGTCATGAATATTATCAACCCGTTTGGGCTTTTATTTCTGGCATTTATCCCGCTGATTATCCTACTGTACTTACTGAAATTACGGCGAAAACCCGTCGTGGTTCCGAGTATCATGCTATGGCAACGCACCTTGCGTGAACTCGAAGCAAATACTCCTTTCCAACGCTTACGCAAAAATATGTTATTATGGTTACAAATATTGATCGTGTTACTGCTGGCATTGACTCTGGCACGACCGTTTTTTAAATCCGAGGCACTGAATCTGCAAACCGCGGTCTTGGTGATTGATGCCTCCGCCAGTATGCAGGCAACGGATGTCCCACCGAGCCGGTTTGAAGCCGCCAAAACCAAAGCAGAAGCCGTGATTTCCGGTTTGGGAGACGCGGGTCAAGGTTTGATTATTATCGCCGGACGAACCCCCCAAGTCGTGCTGAATTTTACGCAAGATAAGCAACGATTACGCACGGCGATACAGGAGCTACAACCCACCGATACCCGCGCCGATTTGCGAGCGGCAATGATTCTGGCATCATCTTTGTTGACAGCACGGCAAGGAAAGATTTATATGATTAGTGACGGCGCACAGGTGGATTTGAGCGACCTTCAACTGGATGCTGTTGATGTGGAATTCGTGGCAGTGGGCAAATCCCCGGATAATCTGGCAATCACGGCTCTGGATGTTCGGAAAAACCCGTTGAATCCCTTGGAGGTACAGGCGTTCGTCTCAATCCGCAATTATGGTGCAGAAACCGTAGAAGGAAATCTTGAATTCTATTTGGAACAGCAACTGGTGGATGTCCGCCCGGTTCAACTTCGCGGGCGATCCGCCACAGCGCACCTCTTTGAAAATTTTGGGCTGCCGGCGGGGTTAGTCACCGTTAAACTCGATGTGGCAGACCCGTTACCGGTGGATAACGTGGCATATACCGTCCTGACGGCACCCCGCCCGATTCAGATATTACTCGTCAGCGCAGATGACTATTTTTTAGAACGAGCCTTGAACCTAAACCCGCAGGTGAAACTATTTCGCACGTCGCCGGCAGATTATCCGCCTCATGGGGATTACGACCTCACAGTCTTTGATGGGTATCGCCCGGAGCCGTTACCCGCCGGCAACCTCTTGCTAATTAACACCCCAGTGCCGCCGGAACTGGGCACAGAGACCGGACAAGTGAAAAATCCACCCATTTTAGACTGGCAACGATCACATCCGGTGATGCGCTTTGTGGACTTGGAAGATGTGCAGTGGGCACATGCGCGGCACCTTCATCCTAAGCCGGGGGTGCGTATCTTGGCAGAAAGTACAACCACACCCTTAATATTGGCACACGAAAATATGGAACACCGCCTGATTTACCTTGGGTTTGATCTGTTGGATAGCAATCTGCCGCTCCGGGCAAGTTTCCCGATTTTTGTTACGAATGCGGTGCAATGGCTTACCTACGCAGATGAAGCCGAATCCGCGTTCCACATCCGCACGGGAGAACCGTACATTTGGCGCACCACATCCCAGACAATCCCGCTGAGCATTACCACACCAACCGGAGAGCATATTAAGGTATCTTCCGCGTTCCAACCCGTCCGCTTTACCCAAACCAGCCGGGTCGGAGCGTATCAAGTCCAGATGGGTGATAGTACCTTTCAGTTCGTGGCAAACTTGTTGGATGAACAGGAATCCAATCTACAACCCCAAACCGAACTCCTTTTATCGAACCAGCACTCCCTTAAAGGAGGTTCACAGGTCAATGTCAATCGGGAGGTTTGGCGTTTGTTGGCACTGCTTGTAGTTGCTCTGATGTTGGTGGAATGGTGGGTGTACCATCGCCGGATTTATGTGTGACACAAAACCATCTGAAGCATTCATTTGATTCAATTTAGTGAAAGGTGAGGCACTATCTTGGTAATTGAAAGTCAAAAAATTGATGCGATCATCCAATCGCTATCCCAATATTTGCAAGGAAAAGCCGAAGCACTCAAATTGGCGCTGGTCTGTTTTTTTTCCGGGGGACATTTATTGATCGAAGATTTGCCGGGGGTCGGCAAAACCACGCTGGCAATCAGTTTGGCGGAAGCATTAGGGCTTTCATTTGGGCGCATCCAATCCACCAGTGATCTATTGCCCAGTGACATCACCGGTCTATCCATCTATAATCGGGACAGCAGTACGTTTGAATTTCATCCGGGTCCCATTTTTAATAACATTGTGCTGGTGGATGAAATCAACCGGGCGACCCCCAAAACGCAAAGTGCCCTTTTGGAAGCCATGGCGGAAAACCAAGTCACCATTGAAGGCAATACTTACAAACTGCCCCAACCCTTTTTTGTGATTGCCACCCAAAATCCAACCGAACAATTCGGCACTTTTCCGCTACCGGAATCCCAACTCGACCGTTTTGCCTTGAAGATTCGCATTGGCTATCCGGCACGAGCGGCGGAACGGGAAATCCTTAAAATTGGCAGTACGCGGGAGGATTTGCACTCCATTGAAGCCATTATGGGGAAAGAAGATGTGATTCAATTGCAACAAACCATCCGTAACACAGTTTACCTTTCGGAAAAAATTTTGGACTATATCTTGGACATTGTGGAAGAGACCCGCCGGAGCAAGTATCTACTCGCGGGGCTTTCCACCCGCGGCGCGATGGTGATCACAAATACCGCCAAAACGCATGCCTTTTTCCATGAGCGGAATTACGTCGTGCCCGAAGACATCAAAGACCTAATCGAATATACCGTCCCCCACCGGGTCTTGTTCCGGGACGAATACGAAAATCTCAATCGTAAGGAGATCGTCCAATCGATTATTCAAACTATACCCACCCCCCTGTAATCAAAATCACCAAAGCCGGGTGGATTTTTATCGGCTTGGTTATTTTTCTTGGATTTGCGGCGGTGAATACCTCCAATAACCTGATCTATATCATCGTTTCCACGTTATTAGGCTTCATAGCGGTATCTGGGGTTTTCGGCAAAGAAAATTTGAGCAAACTGGAGGTTGACTACGAACTGCCCGGTGAGATGTATGCTCAAAAACCGTTTCCGGTTCGGATTACCCTCCGTAACCCGAAAAAACGGATGCCGGCATTTTTAATCTGGGTGGTCATTCAAGGGCAGGAGGTACTCTTTCCGTTCGTGGACTGCGGCGCCGAAGCAACGGCGTACCTCAATCTATCCTTTGAACACCGGGGCAGGTATCATCTTAAAGGGGGCTATATATATTCAGTCTTTCCGTTCTCGTTTATCACACGGTTTCGGACGATCCGGCAGATGGTGGAGGGCGTGGTCTTCCCGGAACCGAAAAAATGTGATATAAAAACAATCTACGAAATCGCGCAACAGCACTTTGGGGACCACACCCTCAACCGTGCCGGGGATAGCGGGGACATGATGTCCGTGCGCGGCTACCAGTTCGGAGACCCGCTCCGGCATATTAACTGGAAAGCCAGCGCCAAAACCGGCGACCTGAAAACAAAGGAACTTTCGACGATTGCCTTCCAACCGGTGACGATCCATTTTGAGGCGCTTAATATCCCCAACATCGAAGAACGAATCTCCAATGTAACATATATCATCCTACAATACGTGCGGAAAGGCGTACCCATCGGCTTGCGAATCCACGACCGCCTATACCCGCCCAATATTGATAATTCCCATAAAATCAGTATGTTGACAGAATTAGCATTGCATGGAACCGAAACCGATCAAAATTGAATCTGCCGTAAAAGTTATTAGCTATCTGATCGGCGTGATTGCCTATATCCCGCTGGCGGTGGAAATTTCCCCGTTTTATTCGGTGGCGTTTTGGGTGCTACTGGCACTGGCCATCTATCAGGAGCGGCACGCCCATTTTTTGTTGCCTCGCTATGTATTAACCTTGGTATCCTTCATCTTTTTAGCACTCGCATTTTTGCGGTTGAACCGGGAAGAGGTCGTTGTGCCCATCATAGATGCTCTCACCATTTTCATGGCGATCAAGTTTCTGGAAGATAAAAAATTTCGCGATTACATGCAGATTTACGTAATTGCGGTCTTCATGCTTGCCGGATATGCGCTGATGTCTATCGATTTGATTTTTGTAGGCTATGTGATCGTCTTACTGATGCTGTTTACGGTGGCAAGCATATTATTAACCTACCATGCCCAAAGTCCCACATTGGAACTCGACCGGAAGACCCTGAAAACCATTATCAAACGGTCGATTTGGATTCCCATTTTATCGATTCCCGTCGCGGTGATCATCTTTACCGTGATTCCCCGCACGACAAATCCATTTTTCAATTTTTTGAATGTGGGCAGTAAAGCGCGGTCTGGGTTTTCCGATACCGTCACGTTGGGGCAGGTCTCGGATATTCAAAATGACGAAAGCGTTATTTTCCGGGCAAAAATGGAACGGGTACCCGCTGAAAACCTCTATTGGCGGGGGGTGATTCTCAATTATTTTGATGGAAATCAGTGGGAAAGCCGTGTCCCACCGGTGGCGAAAGCCCGTCAATATTTGGACGGCGAGCGCATCAAACAAACGATCTTTTTGGAGCCTTACGGACAACGGTATCTGTTTGCCTTGGATACCCCGTACCGGGCGTATGCGTGGCGGGTGAATGAATCCGAAGGACTGACCTTTACCATGCCATTTGCGATCTACCGCAAATACCGCTACGAGGCAATCTCGATCCTCTCCGACCTGATTTTTGTGAAAACAATCCCGCGAGAAATCTATCTCCAATTACCGGAAAACTTTTCACCCCGCATTCGGGAACTGGCAACGAAATTAGCCGTCAGCGGAGATGAGGTCGCCACGATTGACGCGATTTATCGCCATTTGCAGAGTGCGGCGTTTTCCTATACCCTCGATGACCTGCCAGTCTCGGCGTCACCGATTGAAACCTTTTTATTTGATAAGAAAACCGGTAATTGCGAATATTTTGCCTCCAGCATGGTCTTGCTCCTGCGGGCGGCAGGCATCCCCGCCCGAATGGTCGGGGGCTATCTGGGGGGAGAATATAATTCGAGCGGCGGATACTATCTGGTTACGCAGAAAAATGCCCACACGTGGGTAGAAGCCTATCTGGAAGGAATTGGCTGGGCACGGTACGACCCCACACCGGCAGAAGCGGCCTCTATTTTTGATAATGATTACTTCTACCGGCTAAAATTGCTGTTTGACAGCCTTAATTTCTACTGGAACTCATTTGTCATCAACTATGATTTTCAGACACAGTTTGAACTCCTTCGCGCCTTGCGGGACCAGTTTCAACGCCCTAAAATGAACGTTTCTTTGAATCAAAATCAGGTTATGCGGTACATCGTGATGGGCATAGGATTGATCGTGCTTTTTGGATTTTTACGGACGTACCTATCCCGCCGGCAGTCTCCCGCCGAAAAAGTGATGGCGGCTTTCTTAGCGACACTCTCCCAACGGGGCTACGAAAAACAGCCCCATCAAGGTCTGGAAGAGTTTGTGGCAACCATCACCGATCCGGAGTTACAAACAAAAGCGCACCAGTTTGTCCGCCGGTATGAAAGTTTTTACTACCGCGATCAGGAGATACCCCCAGCGGAAATTGAGAGTTTACAACACCTGATTAAGAATTTTCCCGATGCATGAACATCTTGTACCTCACTCATAGACCCGGTTTCGGGACAGGTTCCGGGGTTTATGCCCGGCAAGTCATCAACGCCATGGTCAAACGGCATCATGTGCGGCTCTACACCTCCCCGGCAGATTTGGATTCCCCCTGGGATGTGGTGCATGTCTTAGACCTGAAACACTTTGATCCCCGGGTACGTGCGCGGATTACCTGCCCCTTGCTAATCGATGTTCATGATTATTATTGGACCCAATTTTACCCTTTTTTCACGCCAGACCTGCCCGTGCGTTGGCTGTTGCAACGATACCGGCAACCCCGATATGCACGAATTTTACAGCAAGCCGATGGGGTTATTGTGCATAGCCGCTATGTGGCAAAAGCTATCGGCTACCCGGCGGCACATCAGGTGCGTTTAGGGGTTGATCCGGCAGTATTGGATGCCCCGCTAAAACAGCGTCTCGCGGACACTCCCCCTTGGATCATCTCCGTGGGGCGGGATTATTTTCGTAAAGGGTTTATCCCCCTATGGCAAGCATTCCGAGAGGTCAAAAAAGCGATACCGGCAGCACGTTTGACAATTATCGGGCGTGAATTTTTCCATACCCGGTTCGTGGCAAAGATGCTCGCTGCCATGACCCCGCAAATGGAGATCATTAACGGGCTTTTGCCGGCAGAGGTAATACCGTGGTACCATCGAGCAAGCTTGTTCGTCCTGCCATCCCACATCGAAGCATTTGGCATGACGATTTTAGAAGCCATGTCTGCCGGTGTGCCGGTGGTTGCTACCCGTGTCGGTGGCATCCCTGAGATTATTGAGTCCGGTAAAAATGGCTGGTTGGTGCCGCCCAACAATCCAGAGGCGCTCTCTCGGCAAATTATTACCCTTTTACAGCAAGTGAACCTCGTGGAGCCGGTCATCCACGCTGCCCGGCAGACGGTGCGGCAACAGTTCACCCTAGATCACACCATCACCGACCTAGAAAAGGTATATAAGGCTTATACATGATGAATCGACGCAAAATTACCCTGAACCAGCAACCCCCGGTGATCACCCACAGTCCGGCAGAAACCCACCAGTGGGGACGCCAATTTGCCAAATCGTTAGTTCCGGGGACGGTTGTTGCCCTGTACGGCGAATTGGGAGCGGGAAAAACGCACCTCACCCAAGGTATTTGTGCGGCGTTTAACGTGACCGAACCCGTTACCAGCCCCACATTTACGCTTATCAACGAGTATCAGGGCGATCTACCCATCTATCATTTTGATTGCTACCGGATTCACTCCACGTGGGAATTAATTGATATGGGAGCAGAAGAGTACTTCGAGGGGGAAGGTATTTGTTTGGTGGAGTGGGCGGAACGTGTCGCGGATATTCTGCCACCCGACACCCAGCACATCCGTTTGGAATATATTTGAATTGATTAGCGAGTCAAACCAGCACCGGTCAACGTGCCGGATGATTGGCTACCGGTAATCAATTTCGCGCCCATGGCCGGCAAAAAATTGCCCTTTATGATACGCCACCTGCCCGTTAACCACGGTCAACCAGTTTTTCCCGATTACCTCCCGCCCAGCAAATGGCGAATATTTGGCTTTGGTTTCAAACTGGTCTGGATCAATCGTCCAGCGGTAATCGAAGTCAACGGCGATAATATCCGCATAGTTGCCAACTTTAATTTCACCCCGATTCGCAATGCCCAGCGCCCGGGCGACATTACCGGATGTCATGCGGGCAAGTTGGGTCAGGTCAAGTGTTCCCCGGTGGACTTCAGTGAGCAGGAGGGGTAACAACGTTTCCAACCCGGGAAAACCGGAAGGTGCTTGAGCATATTCACGGGATTTTTCATCAAGTCCGTGGGGGGCATGGTCCGTACCGAACGTATCGGCGACACCCTGTTGCAGGGCACGAAGCGTCGCCTGTTGGTCGCTCCGGTCCCGAATAGGCGGGTTGACTTTACCCCAGTTCCCTACCTGTGCCAAAATCGATGTATCCAGCAAGAGATGGTGCGGTGTGATCTCGCACGTAACCCGAACGCCGCGATCCTTGGCAGCTTGAATCATCTCAAACTCCTCCGCCACGGATGTATGGACAATATAAAGCCGATTTTTCATCTCCTCTGCCAACTTTAGGATAATACGCGTCGCCTCCACCGCACATTTGGGATGGCGGATATGGTTGTGATTCAGAATTGACGGCTCAAACTGGGCTTCATGCGCTTCCACACACGCTTGGACTTCACTATGCACCAACACCGGCTTATCGAGTTGGTGGGCAAGGTGGAAAATAGCGCGCAGGGCATCGGGGTCCTGCACACAAAAGTCAGAACTGGATTCTGCCATAAACACCTTGATTCCGGCAATATTATGGGCAGTTTCGATGTCACTCAAGTTGGTCTCAGTCGCCCCAAAATGGAGTCCCCAATTGACCCGCGATTTCTGCGCTGCTTCCCGTTTGGCGGCAAGCCCTGCCGCATCAACGGTACGGGGTTGGGTATTGGGCATATCCAAAAGGGTCGTCACGCCGCCAGAGACCGCCGCACGCGAGGCAGTGAGCCAATCCTCCTTATAACTCAAGCCCATATCCCGCACATGCACATGGGGGTCGATCAGCCCGGGTAGGACTACCCGGTGGGCAACATCGATCACTTCCGTTGCAGAGGGCTGGTCAGTCCCGATGTAAGCAATCCGGTCTGCCTCAATCAATATATGAACTGGCTCTTGTCCCATTAATTTACAATTTTTCAATAGAATAGACATACAAAACACCTCTTTTTCATGACGGGATTCCATCAGATGTCAATGATATGGGCGATGGCGTCCACCACGTCCTCCACCGAAAATTCTTGCGTACCGTCCAAAATCACGGCATTCGGATGCTCCAATAACCAGTTGTCGTGCAAAGATTCCAAGTGAAGCAGATAATCTAGCGGTATTTCGCTTTCCTCGCCCCGGGCGCGCTGGTGAATGCGCTCCAGACAGAGCTCCGCCGGAGTCCGTAAATACAAGATACAATCCGGCTCGACGCAATAATTAGAGGCTAAAAACTCCCACAGTCCCACATACACTTCCCATTCCGCATCTGTCATAAAACCGGATTGGTGCAGGTTTTGGGCAAACACATAGCGGTCGGTAAAAATGGAGCGTTCCAACAGCACCAACCGGTGGTCTGTCATCTCCAGAATTTCTTTCCATGTTTTGGCACGGGTGGTAAATGCCATGATCTGGAACGTAAATGACCAGCGGGTCATGTCATGATAAAAATCATTGAGTAAATTAGAAGCAAAACCGGTCTTCCACTTCTCAACCGGCTCTTCAATGAAGCCAAATTTACCGGACTCCCGTAAGCGATGCCCCACCGTGGTTTTTCCGGCACCAATGTTTCCTTCAATCAGTATCATTTTTCGATTCTCCACAACAAATATCTCCTCAACGATGTAACGGTGAATTCACCATCAAAAAAAGGGCAGCTGGAACTGCCCCTTTGTACATGTTACCCTCATGGCTGAGATTATTCAACGATAGTCAACCAGCCGTGACGGTCTTCGGTTTCCATATTGATAATTTTGAAAAATTCAGTCTTCAGAGCCATCGCCACTTCTCCCGGTTTACCCGTGCCGATTTGAATTTTATCAATCTTGACAATGGGGGTGACTTCTGCCGCACTACCGGTAAAAAAGACTTCATCCGCCATATACAGCTCTTCGCGGGCAATTTGACGTTCGATAATCTCAAGACCGAGGTCACGTGCCAACGTCAGGATGGAATCGCGGGTGATACCCATCAGAATAGACGCAGAAACCGGCGGTGTAATCAGCTTGCCATTGCGCACGATAAAAATATTCTCACCGCTACCTTCACATACATAGCCGTAGGTATCCAGCGCAATGCCTTCTACCACGCCATTCAACACCGCTTCCATCTTGATCAGTTGGGAATTCATGTAGTTGGCGCCGGATTTCACTTGTGCTGGGAAGGTGTTCGGCGCCATACGGGTCCACGTTGAAACTTGAACTTCCACGCCATCCGCCGCGCCTTCCAGATAATCTCCCATTTCGCAAGCGGCAATAACCATGTGCATCGGGCTACCAAACGGAAGAACGCCTAGCGTACCAAATCCACGAAACACAATCGGGCGTAAATAGCAGGACTGAAAGCCATTGACCCGTACCACCTCTAAAATGCCGTTTGCCATATCCTCTTTCGTGAATTTTAGCCCGTTTTCACCTTGGTCCATCCGATAAACTTTAACACCGTTAAACAACCGCTCTACATGATCCGCCAACCGGAAAACCCCCGGACCCTTCGGTGTCGCATAACACCGCCCGCCTTCAAAAATACTGGAGCCGTAATGAACCACGTGCGATAAAACATGGATTTTAGCTTCGTCAAAATCAACAATTTTACCATCAAACCATATCTTTTCATGTCCCTTAAACTGAATACTCATCATTAACCTCCTCTGAAAAATAATTAAGTAGTAATAAAAAAAACAAAATAATTTATGAGTAAACCACCTCTCGCGCCGCAGGTGAATATCATTTTTTTTCATCAAAAAGTCAAGATAAATCGACTAAAAGGTATAAAATTGGCAGACCATACGGTTTTTCAAAACAGACTCAACAGGTCTCACCAAGGATACGTTGAAATTTTTTTGTTGGTCATACCTAATGTGAAAAGGTTTTGATGGTTTTGTGAGATTTACCCCTATTTTGGGGGTTGACAAACTTGGAAGATTACCCTTATGATTGCGCATATCTTACAAGTTGTAAATTCGATCTTTTTAAGACCTTTTTGCTGAGGAGTTCACGAATGAAAAAATTTATAGTTTATGGATTGGTTGCATTGTTGATCCCCACCTTGAGTTTTGCCAAATCCAAGCAAGCCCCCTCTGAAAAAACCGGCGCTCCGGGTCAAAAAAGCTGCGTGCAGTGCCACAAAGATAATGACGTGAATAGTGGCAAGGGGAAAATTGTCATCAATGCGCCGCAAACATTTGAAGCCGGAAAGACCTACCCCATTACCATTGAACTGGTCGATCCACAACAGATGCGGTGGGGCTTCCAGTTGACAACCTTAGGCGCTGGAACCCTTAGCATCAGCGATAGTACCCACACCCAACTGGCAGAAGGCAAAAACGACGGTTTTCAGTATGTGGGGCACACAAAAACGGGTACATTTGCGGGTCAGAAGGAGATGGCAAGCTGGACCTTCAACTGGACGGCTCCGGCAGAGACCAAAGAAGTCACCTTTTACGCCGCCGGTAACGCCGCGAATAATAATGAGAAAAAAACAGGGGATTTCATCTATATCAGTAAATTCATCAGCAAACTTGCAGAATCCGAATAACATCGATTCGCCATCACCGTTCTTTTTGCTCGAATCCTTACGGTTCGGGCATTTTTATTTGCTCCACCGCGAGGAATCGATGTGAAGAGTAATTGACAATTCCCCCCAAATTCATATATTGAAGGGCAAATCTTACCGACTGCACTTATCTTACCTCAATAAGGAGTACGTAATGACTGCATATAATCCGCAATGGGACTTGGAAACCATATTTGCCGGTGGTAGTACTTCCACCGCATTACAAGCCGCTTGGCAAGAGGTAAACGATGCCTATCAAGCCATACTGGATCAATGGGATCAGTTTCCGGCGGAATTAACCCCCGCTACTGAAGACCGGTGGGTCGAGCTGATCCACCAATTAGAGACCCTCACCCGCCAACAGCGCGAAATCAGCGCATTTGTGGGGTGTCTGTTGGCACAGAACGTCCGTGATGAAAAAGCCTACCAGTTGCTGGATCAAGTGACCCAGATTAGCACCAAATCCAAGATTATCGGTACCCAGTTGGCGGCACTGTACCGGGAGCAAGATCAAGCGAATTGGGAACATTTTCTGGCACACCCGGAAATCCAGCCGATTGCGTTTGCCTTAGAAGAACGGCGTGAAATTGGGCGCTCTAAAATGGCAACCGATAAAGAAATTTTGGTGGAAGAACTTGCCGCTGATGGTTATACGGCATGGGGCAAGCTCTACAACCGCATCGCCGGTGATTTAGAAGCCGATTTTGAAGAAAACGGTACGACCCGGCGTCTTTCCATGAGCCAACTGGCATCAAAATTATCCCATCCCCAACGGGAAGTCCGGCAACGGGCATTTGAAACGTTTGAAGCTAAGTGGCAATCTGTGGCGCCATTGACGGCAATGACACTCAATTTTTTGGGCGGTTTCCGACACACGATGTACAAACACCGCCATTGGGATTCTATCTTACAAGAACCCCTGCAACAAAGCCGCTTGAAGCCAGAGACACTCCACCAGATGTGGTCGGTCATCCAGCAGGAAAGCCCCCGTTTAGGTGCCTATTTTAAGGCAAAAGCCAAATTGCTGGGGATCGATCAACTGACCTGGTACGATGTGAACGCACCCGTCGGTGCCCCCGATCAACGCTACACCTATGATGAAGCCTGCAAGTTCATCATCCAGCAACATCAAAAATTTGATCCCCAACTCGCCGAATTTTCCCAAATGGCGATGGAAAAACGATGGATTGAAGCCGAAGACCGTGCCGGCAAACAGGCGGGTGGGTTTTGTACCGGTTTTCCAAAAAGTGAGCAATGGCGCATCTTTATGACCTTCACCGGCACATACGATAATCTAGCAACATTAGCGCACGAACTGGGCCATGCCTATCACGGCTGGGTAATGCGCGATTTGCCGCTCTATATCCGGCACTATCCCATGACCCTTGCCGAAACCGCAAGTACGTTTAGCGAAGCCATTGTCGCCGATGGCGCTTACTCCACAGCGACCACCGACGCTGAAAAACTCTTTTTGCTCGATATTAAACTGAGTGACGCCGTCGCTTTCATGATGAATATTCAAGCCCGATACCTGTTTGAACTCTCATTTTATGAAGCACGAAAAACCGGAGCGCAACCGGTGGACGCCCTAAATCAATTGATGTTGGACGCCCAGAAAAAAGCCTTCAACGGTTTTTTTGCGGAAGATGGCTACCATCCGCTGTTCTGGGCATCCAAGCTCCATTTTTACATTACGGAAGCACCGTTTTACAACTTCCCCTACACCTTTGGCTACCTGTTTAGCAACGGGATTTACCAGCGGTCGCTGGATGGCGATCCCAATTTTGCCCAAAAATATGTCGATTTGCTCCGCGATACCGGACGAATGACCTGCGAAGATGTGGCACAACGCCATTTGGGGGTTGATTTGACCCAACCCGACTTTTGGAAAGATGCTTGTGACCACGTTCTCAGTGGTGTGGATGAGTTTGTGACCCTTGCAGAAAAATTAGCATAAATCCAGATGTTACAAGCCGCATTTACCACCCACCGTATCGAAGCAGGGGTAGATGAGGTCGGGCGAGGGTGTCTGGCGGGACCCGTCGTAGCAGCAGCAGTCATTTTACCCCGCCATTTTCAGAATGAAATGCTGACGGATTCCAAAAAATTGACCGCCGCCCAACGCGATACCCTCCGCTACGTCATTGAAGCTCAAGCCGTTAGTTACGCCATTGCCGAAGCCAGCCCCGCCGAGATTGACCAGATCAACATCCTGAATGCCTCCTTTTTGGCAATGCACCGCGCATTGGAGCAACTACAGCCCCAACCCGAGCTGATTTTAGTGGATGGGAATCGATTTACACCCTACGGACACACACCGCACAAGTGCATTGTTAAAGGGGATGGCGTCTTCATGGCAATTGCGGCGGCATCGATCCTCGCCAAAACCTATCGCGACCATCTCATGCGCCAGTTGGCAGACCAGTACCCAGAATATGGCTGGCAGACCAATGCTGGTTATCCCACAAAAGCCCACCGGGCGGCAATTCAAAAGTTTGGGATTACCCCATGGCACCGAAAATCATTCCGGTTACTACCGGAACAAATCCATTTGGACTTTAATGTTGGAGATTGATTATGAAATTCGGCGTGGTACTATTCCCGGCATCGAACTGTGCCGAAGATGCTTTTTACGTCCTCTCCTCCGTGCTGGGACAACCAACCCGTTATGTGTGGCACAAGGAGACCCATCTTAACGATTTAGACGCCGTGGTAATTCCCGGCGGCTTCTCCTATGGAGATTATTTGCGACCGGGTGCAATCGCCCATCTCTCCCCAGCCATGCAGGCAATTAAAGAATTTGCCGAACAAGGAAAATTGGTGATCGGCATCTGCAACGGGTTTCAAATCTTGACGGAATCCGGCTTATTACCCGGCGCATTGCTCCGTAATAAAGGCTTAAAATTTATCTGCCAAGACCAATATTTGCGTGTAGAACACACCAACAGCCCCTTTACCCGAAATTATACCCCTCAAGAAGTCATCAATTGCCCGATTGCCCATAACGAAGGGAATTATTATGTTGATGATGATACATTGCAGGAAATGATCGAATATCATCAAATTTTGTTCCGGTATTGTAGCCCTGAAGGAAGCACCAACCCTGCCTATAACCCCAACGGAGCGGCCAGCAATATCGCTGGAGTGACCAACAAACGGGGAAATGTCCTCGGAATGATGCCGCACCCAGAACGCACATCCGACTCCGTACTAGGTAATACCGATGGCTTGCGGATTTTTCAGTCCATGCTGGAATCGATCCAGTAGCTTCAAACTTCGATGGGTACAAGTAACCCCCACCGTTTCCTCTTTACATTCAGTGTCGGAGATCATCCCCTATGACTCAACGGTTTTATCCCAATCACCCCCTCCATCAGATATTGAAACACAGAATCGTAGTACTTGATGGCGCCATGGGGACAATGATTCAATCCTATACTCTCACGGAAAACGATTTTCGTGGCGACCGTTTTGCCGATTGGCACTGCGATCTGAAAGGCAATAATGACCTGCTGTCATTGACCCAACCGGACATCATCCAAGCCATTCACCGGCAGTATTTTGAAGCCGGCGCAGACATCGTGGAAACCAACACCTTCAATGCGAACGGTATCTCCCAGCGGGATTACGACATGAGTGATTTAACGTATGAGATGAATCTTGCCGCGGCAACACTCGCCAAAGCCGCCGCCGCCGAATTCACAGATAAACCGCGATTTGTCGCCGGTGCGCTGGGTCCCATGAACCGGGCATTGTCCCTCTCGCCGGATGTGAATCGCCCCGGCTACCGGGCTGTGACCTTTGATGAAGTGGCATTGGGTTATTACGAGCAAGTTCGCGGACTGGTGGATGGCGGTGTGGATGTTCTTCTGGTGGAAACCATTTTTGATACCCTGAATAGCAAAGCCGCCCTGTACGCCATCAATCAATTTTTTGAAGAATCCGGTAAAAAAATACCCCTCATGATGTCCGGTACGATTGTTGATTTGAGCGGCAGAACGCTATCGGGGCAAACGTTAGAAGCGTTTTGGGTCTCCATCAAACACGCCGACCCGCTCAGTATTGGACTGAATTGTGCCTTAGGGGCAGATCAACTCCGCCCGTATGTGGAGGAGCTTTCCCGAATTGCGCCGGTGTATGTCAGCGCCTATCCGAATGCCGGGTTGCCAAATGAATTTGGCGGCTATGATGAAACCCCGGAACAGATGGCGGCAACCCTGCGAGAGTTTGCCACCAGCGGCTTGGTCAACATCATCGGGGGCTGTTGCGGTACGACGCCCGATTATATCCGGGCGATTGCCGCTGCCGTGCAGGATGTCCCGCCGCGCGAGTTGCCCCAACTCCCCCGATACACCCAGTTCAGCGGGCTGGAACCCCTCACCATCCGCCCGGATTCTAATTTTGTGAATGTGGGCGAACGGTGCAATGTCACCGGCTCCAAACGCTTTGCGAAACTCATCAAAAAGGGCGATTTTGACGCCGCCCTCGCCGTGGCACGAGATCAGGTGGAAAACGGGGCACAAATCTTGGATATTAATATGGATGAAGGTTTGTTGGATTCCGAACAAGCAATGGCGAACTTTCTCAATCTACTGGCGTCAGAGCCGGATATTGCCCGCGTGCCGCTCATGATTGATTCCTCCAAATGGAGCGTGATCGAAACCGGCTTGAAACATGCACAAGGTAAATGCATCATCAATTCCATCAGCCTTAAAGAGGGTGAAACGACGTTCAAACATCAGGCAAAATTAGCCCGGTGCTACGGCGCCGCCGTCATCGTGATGGCATTTGATGAGCAGGGACAGGCGGATACCATCGAGCGAAAATTTGAGATTTGCAAAAGAGCCTATCATATTTTAACCGAAGAACTGGATTTTCCACCTCAGGACATCATCTTTGACCCCAATATTTTTGCGGTCGCTACCGGCATTGAAGACCACAATGAGTACGCCATCAATTTTATTGAAGCGACACGGCTCATCAAAAAGCATTTGCCCTATGCAAAGGTGAGCGGCGGGGTGAGCAATCTCTCGTTCTCGTTTCGGGGCAACAACCCCGTCCGGGAGGCAATGCACTCGGCATTCTTGTACCACGCCATCAAAGCCGGTATGGATATGGGGATTGTCAACGCCGGGCAAATTGAGGTTTATGAGGAAATTCCCCACGATTTGCGGGAACGGGTGGAAGATGTGTTGTTTAACCGGCGACCCGACGCCACCGAACGCCTGATTGAATTTGCCGGAACGGTGAAAGGCAAATCGAAAACCAAAAAAGAAGACGATGAATGGCGAAAAGCATCTGTCGAAGACCGGTTGAGCCATGCGCTAGTCAAAGGGATCGTCGAGTTTATCGAGGCGGATACCGAGGAAGCCCGCCAAAAATACAATGACCCCCTCCGCGTGATTGAAGGTCCCTTGATGGACGGTATGAATGTGGTGGGCGACCTGTTCGGTTCCGGTAAAATGTTCCTACCGCAAGTCGTCAAAAGCGCCCGGGTAATGAAAAAGGCGGTCGCTTACCTGACCCCGTTTTTAGAGGAACAGAAAAAGCAGTCCGGTGCGCAAGCACAAGGCAAAATTTTGCTTGCCACCGTCAAAGGCGATGTCCATGACATCGGAAAAAACATTGTCGGAGTGGTTTTGGCATGTAATAATTATGAGATTATCGATTTGGGTGTGATGGTTCCCGCCGATAAAATTTTAACAGAAGCAAAAGCACAACAGGTTGATATTATTGGACTTAGCGGCTTGATCACCCCCTCTTTGGATGAAATGGTTCACGTGGCAAAAGAGATGCAACGGCAAGGCTTCACCGTGCCCCTGCTGATCGGTGGTGCCACCACATCTCGCAAGCATACCGCCGTAAAAATTGCCCCCGCTTACCCGAACGGAATCACGGTACACGTGCTGGATGCCTCGCGGGCAGTCGGTGTCGCCAGTCAACTACTAAGTGCGGGTCAGCAGCAGAAATTTACAGATAACATCCGCGCTGAGTATGCCCGTATTCAAGCGGATTTTGAACAGCGCACCCGCGAGATCAAGCTCCTTCCTCTGGAAGAGGCTCGGCAAAACCGGCTTCCACTGGATAAAATCTTACCGGTCAAACCCACATTCACCGGTACAAAAGTATTTGAGGATTATGATCTGGCGGAGTTACGAGATCGGATCGATTGGAGCCCATTTTTTGAGGCGTGGCAGCTCAAGGGCAAATACCCTCAAATTTTAACAGATGCCACCACCGGAGTAGAAGCCCAAAAATTGTATGATGACGCCCAACGGATGCTAGACCAGATCATCCGTGAAAAACGACTCACCGCTAAAGGCGTAATCGGCTTTTTTCCGGCGAATGCCGTCGAAGATGACATTGAGGTGTACACCGACGAACATCGCAACGGAATTTTAGCGGAATTTCATACCTTACGGCAACAAATGGCAAAATCGAAAGGACATAATCTGGCATTAGCCGATTTTATTCTGCCCAAAGAGAGCGGCACAATCGATTATATCGGCGCCTTTGCCGTAACCACGGGCACCGGTCTGGCGGAATTCGTGGCGGAATTTGAGCATCATCATGATGATTATCAAGCGATCATGGCAAAAGCGCTGGCAGACCGGCTGGCAGAAGCCTTCGCCGAACGGTTGCATGAACGAGTCCGTACTGAGTTTTGGGGCTATGCCAAAGATGAAAATCTATCCAATTCAGAATTGATCGCAGAAAAATATGTTGGGATTCGTCCCGCACCGGGATACCCCGCCTGCCCCGATCACACGGAAAAAGGAATTTTATTTAATCTGCTCCACGTTACCGAATCTACTGGAATTACTTTAACCGAAAGTTATGCCATGCAGCCGGCGGCGTCTGTATCGGGATGGTATTTCGCCCATCCGCAAGCGTGTTATTTCGGCGTCGGCAAAATCGGTAAGGATCAGGTGCAGGACTATGCCAAGCGTAAAGGTATGTCTGTGGAAACAGTGGAGATGTGGTTAAGCCGTAATTTAGGCTATTGAACAAACCATTTAGTTATGCCTTCCGGTACGTAAAATCTGAATTTTCCAAAAGAGAGGAGGTTTTTGCTTTCAAATCGATGTTTTCCAGGAGCATCACCGGAGCATCCATTCTAACGTTTGAAGGTCAGCTCCCCGGTAACCCCCCAATCTCCATTTTTGCAGGATTTTTTGCGTTCACAAACGGCTCAAACCGGAAAATTAAGCAAAACGGACATCCCTGCCCTCTCATTTATTCCATTTACCCAGAAAGGACATGTTATGAACCCATCCACATTTGATTTTCGGATCGGGGTATTCCTGTTGATCGGGCTGATGATTGCCCTTAGCGGGTGTGATATTAACACCGATCCGGGCATCCCCTCGATTGAAAAGCGAGTGGTTATCCCCCTTTATTATGAGACATTTACCGCGGATAGCGTCGCCGCTCAATCGGACTATTTGCAGGTGAATTCGGATCAATGCGATCTGGAATTGACCTACAGCGATACCCTCGACAGCCGGCGTCTGGAAAGTGAGCTCACCATCGGTACTATCTCCGAAACCGTCGCCGTAGAAGTCGGATGGATCGAATTGGAAGACCCCGGCGTAGCGGCATCCGATGCCATTGAACTGCAAGATTTCTTCCCGGAAGCGGCAAACCTAGATGAGCAAGAAGCCACCATTCCAGACATCGGCACCGTTGACCCCCTTTCGGTTGAAATCGCGGCATTCTCCACGTTTCAGGAGATCGAAATCGAAACCGCCGAAGCCACCGTTACGCTCGACAACAACTTAGTAATTCCCCTCACCGATGTCTCCATCTATCTCTACAACAGCGATGAATCGACACCCGTCACCTTTGCGGAAATTGATGAAATCTTGCCCGGCGAGAGCCAATCCACCCCAATTGATCTAAACGGGAAACGTCTCTCCAACCAATTGCGGGCGGAAATTGGTTTTTCCTCACCTGGCAGCAATGGGGAGATCGTCCTTATCGATGCGGAAAGTTCATTCAATATTGATATGGCAATTCACCAGCTATCGGTACGAAGCGCCACCGCCCGTATTCCATCGCAAACATTTGAAGATACCACCCGCGTGACCTGGAGCGAACCCAACCGGGTTATCTCCGCCGGCATCAGTAGTGGACGGCTACGCCTCGAAATTGAAAACGATCTGCCCCTGGCGGCGGATGAAATTTTGCTGGTTTTTGATAATTTTAAGCAAAACGGGCAACCGTTGGAAGTCCCCGCGACACTGGAACCCTCTGGCAGCTCCATCGTAACCGTTGATATGAGCGGTTACGAACTCCTGAGCCTAGATGGTGAAGGCGTAATTGAGCAAATTCAGGCACAGGTGTATGTTCAAACGGAGGCGAGCGATGGCTTCCAGACCATCTATGCCACCGATCAGATTCAGGCAAACATCCAGTTACAGAACTTCAGCTTCGACTACTTCCGGGGAATTCTTGCCCCTTCAGAAGTCGATCTGGGTGAAGTGGCTACCGGTTCGATTTTTGGTGATGAAGTCTCTGGATTGGATTTTGTCCACCTCACCGAACTCCAAACCTACCTAAATGTGGAATATAACTGCGAAGAACCCCACGAAGGCCGCTTGTTTATCGACCTGACCGGACTGGTCATCGAAAGCGTGAAATACGAAACCGGCGAAACCCGTGAATTCTATATCGGTACGGTAGATTATATCGAATGCGGTATGAACCGGTTGGACGTGTCCGGCACCGGAGAGTGGGAAACTTTCGGGGATTTCTTCAATAATCTACCCGATTCCATTATCGTTAGCGGTTACGCCCGCATTGGCGACGGCGAATCCGAAGTGTACGTGGCGGATGATGATGAGTTACGCATCTCCGTTGACATCGAATCACCCTTGGTCATGGTTTTACCGGATGAAGAAGATGTCAACGTGATCAAAGTCCGCAGTACACCGGAAGAAATCGAAATGGAACAGCGTGTCATTGATGCTATTGGTCGAGGTGATATTTTAACGGTGATCGGCACCGCGTATATCATCAACGGCTTTCCCGGCGGAGCACTACCAACCCTCTATTTTGGTAAAACACCCGATGCCGTTTTTGATGAAAATGCACCGGCAGAAGAGCGTCTCGTCTTGCTGGGTCAGGAAGAGGATATGCTCCGGGTGGGGCAACTCAACCCAGATGGCACTGTCGCCGAACCCTCCGAAAGTGTCATTCAACTGGATTTAACACCAGAGCAAATCGACTTTTTCAATTCTAAATTCATTTACGCTGGGGCAACCGTGCGGGTGTTCGCCCAAAATGACAACCCGGTACGATTTACCTGCGAAGATGTGGTGGAGATCTATTTTAATCTCGATATGGAAATCAATCTGAATGATGAATGGAGGGACGAGGGCAATGAATAAAAAACCATTACCGGTCAACGTAGAGACAACACAAATGAAAACCCGCTGGATACCATTGATTTGCCTTGGACTGATGTTAATCGGGTTGTACCCAGCTTTGACGCACGCACAAGGTACCGCCAGTTACCGCGCGATGGGGATGGGAAGTGTGCATACGGCTATCGCCAACGATGTGGACGCTTTCGGATGGAACCCCGCCCGCTTGGCATTTGACCCCGAATATCACTTTACCATGAGCCTTTATCAATTCGGGATGTATGGACGGAACAACAGTTTTACCATTGCCGATTACAACGAATATTTTGATAAAGAAAAAGTGATCTCTGATGCCGAGAAAGCTGACATCATCGGCAAAATTGAGGATGGCATGCTTAAAATCAATGCCACCGGGCAGGGAAACCTGTTGAGTGGCACGTTTCGCAATTTAGGCTACGGGCTTTCTGGGGGCTACAATATTGGAATGGTGGCGGCTGGCAGTGGGAAACTCACCGCTGAGTTTTTTGAAATGTTGCTATACGATAACCTCGCCGGTACTCACTTTGATTTTACCGATGATGAAATCTACGGCGAAGGATTTGCCGCCGGCAGTTTCGATATTGCCCTCGCCCGGCAAGTACCGATTCCAGCACTCGCCCAGTACGGCATTCATCTGAGCACCGGACTAACCTTTAAATACCTCTATGGAGGTGGTTTCAGCCGGGTGGAAGAGGCGCACGGCATGGTTCAGATCGTGGATGAACTGAGTAACGGCACCAAAACCAAGCTGGTTGCCAACGGTCAAGCACTGGTGACCAGCGCTCTTGGCGGGAGCGGTTTCGGCATGGATTGGGGACTCGCCGCCACATACAACCAGTGGTCTGCCGGCTTGAGTATCGAAAATCTGATCGGTAAGATCACGTGGGATAAAGAAGTCGAGCAATCTTATGTGGATTTTGCCGTTGACTTCTACGGTGCAAATGAAATTGATGATTTTGATACCACGTATGTGGATACCACCTATACCCTATCTCAAACCAAAATGGATTTACCAACGGTTTTCCGGATCGGTGCGGCGTACCAGCTCCGCCCGAACCTCCTGCTAGCAGCGGACTTGGAAAGTAGCCTGCAAGAGACCGGCGGTTATACCAAAGCCACCCGTGTTGCCCTCGGAGCAGAATATTACCCCACGTCATGGTTGCCTTTGCGGACTGGGCTTTCCGTTGGCGGTATCGGTGGCGCGGCATGGTCAATGGGTACTGGGCTGGAGTTTGGGCACTTTTCCTATGGGATTTCCACATTTAATATTTTGGAGATCGGGGAAAATATCAAAAGCGTTTCCTTTTCCACAGGGATGAAACTACGCTTTTAGGGATTCGGCGTAGTCTTGAAAAAAAGCACGATTCCGCTTGATGCCCGTCTGCGGCACACGGGCGGGAAACGGATAAAAATCGTCCGGAATTTTAAACCGGGCGATTTTTTTTGCCAATTCGGCACGTAAAACGTCAGCCGGTAGGGGTGTTTCCGAAAATTGCAGGAACGCAACGGGCCGTTTACCAAATTCAGGATGATCCACGGGCACAACAACCGCCTCCACCACGCCGGTAACCTCCCGTAGCGCCTGTTCGATCTCTTCGGGTTGGATGTTTTCCCCGCCGGAAATAAACAGGTTATCCCGCCGTCCGGTAACCACCAGATAACCTTGCTCATCAAGTTTGCCCACATCACCGCTATGAAACCACCCGTTACCATCCCGGGCAGGATGGAGTTGATCGCCCCTCACATATCCCTGAAAGAGGGTTTTTCCGCGCACTAAAATTTCGCCATCATCCGCGATCCTCAGTTGACGATGGGCAAGCACCTTGCCCGAGGTCAGGAGCCGGTCTAGGGAATCTCCCGGTTGCGTCGTGGTGATCTGGGACGCCATCTCTGTAGAACCGTAGGAAGTATATACCGGTAAATTCAGGTCAACAGCCTGCCGGATCAACCGTGACGGGATGGCACTGCCGCCCAATAAAATCGCTTTTAGCCGTTTTAATGCGCGAATGCCCGCTTCTACAGCAAGTAAACGATACAGTTGTGTGGCAACCAGCGAAAGATGTGTCACCTCAAACATCTCAATGGACTGTGATAGGTCATGTTCGGAATCCGGGATGACCACCGATCCCCCACCAACCCAAGCCCGGAAAAGAATCGCTAAACCACCCACATGAAAAAGTGGTAACGAGAGCAACCACCGGTCACCCGCTCCAAACGGTATATTTTGATTTGAACCGAGGGCACTATACACATGATTGCCAATCGTGTGCAAAGCGGCTTTGGGTACCCCGGAACTGCCGGAAGTAAAAATGAGGGTCGCCGGTTGGTCGAGTCGATCCAAAAACCCGAAGGGTTGGCAAGACTTTTTGGGGAGTCGTTGGGTGGGCATAATATCTGGCAGGGGATGGGTCACAATTTGAGGAACATCAAACGAAACACTACGTACCGGATCAAAAAAAAGAATGTTCACACCGGTGTGATCGAGTAAATCCAGCATCTGAGAAGGTGGAAAACGCCAGTTGAGCGGTACCGCAACGACGCCGAGTCGAAACAAGGCAAAGAGCAATACCCCATATTCTGGACGGTTTGGGGCGCAAATCCCAACCCGGTCTCCGGCGTGAAGTCCAAAGGTACTCTGGAGATGGTCTGCTACTTCAACAGTCAATGCCTCAAATGGAGCATGATCAAGAGAAAACGTATTGCTATAAATCATCCGAATACCCAACCCAGCGAAAACAGCAGGCTGTAAATCAATAAGATTTTTCCGGTCTGGGCAAGTGTTGAATTTAGACTGGGTCCAATGTCATCTTTAAAGACACTCCGGATCGCTGGAATTGCCGGAAGTAAACTCAACAGCGCCAATAAAGCCCCAGCATGATCCGGTGACCAAATGACCAACATCAGCGGAATCAGCAAGGCAAGCAGAATGCACAACAGATATTCCCAGCGAGCAAACGTAACTCCAAACCGCACCGCAAGGGTCTTTTTACCCGCTGGCGCATCCGTGTACACATCACGCAAGTTGTTGACCGTTAAAATGGCAGTGGAGATTAAGCCCGGCGCGATACCGGCAAAGATAACCTTGGGAGAGATCGTCAGGGTTTGAACATAGTAGGTGCCGCCGACCGCCACGGGACCAAAGAAGATCAGCACGAATAGATCCGCTAAGCCGGTATATCCAAGAGGGAACGGTCCTCCCGTATATAAAATGCCAAACAGAATCGATAACACCCCGATCAGCAAAATAACCCATCCTCCACGCCAAACCAGATACAACCCTAGCACAAAGCTCAACGCAAAAATCAGAATAAAACTAAGCCGCACCTGCTCCGGTGGAATCAAACCCGATTGGGTAACCCGCACCGGACCCAATCGATCCGCCCGATCCGCCCCCTTGACATAATCAAAATAATCGTTGGCGATGTTCGTACCGATCTGAATGAGCAATGCTCCTACAAGTGCCACGAGCGCCGCCACCGCATGAAAGCCATCATCCGCATACGCCATGGCGGTGCCAATCAGCACCGGAGATGCTGCCGCTGGCAACGTTTTGGGGCGGGTAGCTAGTACCCACGCTTGCACCGAGTTGGTCATCTAAAAATACCCCCACAAAAAGAGAACCGGCAAAAGAATGCCAATGCCGGTCAACCATGCTCCTCGGCCAGTAATACCCTTTTTGCCTTTTAATATAAACATACCGGTGATGGCTAAAATTCCCAAGCTGATGGCGTAAATGTCTGCCACCCACGTCCACAGCTTTTTGGGTTCGTTGAGGTGTAAAAAATTGAATTGTCGCAAAATCGGACGATTTTTGATGATTTCCTGCTGGACGACCCCTGTTTTGTAATTCACCGTGATAGTGTGCTGATCCAAATAAATTTCAATCGTCTGGGGGTTTGGTAAAAATGTGGATTTGTACGGTTTTTCAATCTGAAGCCGTCGCATCACCTCCTGCGCCAACTCATCACGAGACGCATAATCCGTGGTAATCGGTTCCATTTGGCTCTCGATGCGCTGAATATCATAATTGGGGTTCCAGTCATCAATGTGATTGACCGCTACTCCGGAAACGGCGTAAATTAGAGTCAATCCAACACAAAGGTAGCCTAAATCCCGATGAATGATGATGTTCCATTTGCGCCATTTAAATGCCATGATTGTCTCCGCCAGCCTAAAGGGATACAAAAAAGCCGCTACCTTCATTTCGTAACGGCTTTTTCCTATCAACATTCATGATAACAGGCATCAATCTTGTACCACCGCCCCGATGCCCTTTAATTGATAAATGACTTCTGCCACTTCGGATTTTGATTCTGCGGAAGTTTCCGTCTTTTCTGCATCCGTTTCCGCCTTCGTCCCACCGTCAGCGTCGCAACTTTCACCTTCTTTGTGCTGGTGGTTGGAGCAAACATGCGGGTCATCGCTGGTATTGGTAATTAAATTGCCATCCTTGTCAAATTCCAGTTTATACAATTCACCTTCGACCCAGGCCTCGTGCCCTTTGATGTCCATCGGAAAAACGATTTCGCCATCGGTTACCTTTACCCGCAAGGTCTCATAATCATTATCACTGGCAAGATTGATCCAACAACCTCGTTTGGCGCAAACACCGACGACGGTGCCTTTGACTAACACCCGTTTACCCAGATAGGCTTCTGGATTTTCCGTGATTTCAGAGATCGGGGTTTCCTCCGTTAGGGTGAGTTCCTCACCAAAAGTACGCTTATCCGCCGCCATTGCCTGATGAATACACAGAAATCCCCAAAGTACGGTCAGAGTTAATACAAAAAGACGTTTCATTGCGAACCTCCTATAAAAACATATAGATTTATAAATGAGTACATGGTTGCGGGAGCAATGTACACAAAAAAGAGCAAAGGGTCAAGTATTTTTTGAAGCGTACCATGTGATCCCATCCCCCCTCACACGGCATCGCTCGCAACTTAGGAGATAACCAACTCTTCCGATCCATTTTCATCCCACGTGGTCGAAAGCGGATTTAGGTGATCTACCGGTTGGTCATCGTGGGTCATGGCATCCAGTTCATCTTCAAAGAAGAATTTGTCTGTGAATGCTGGTTTCAATTCATCCAGCCAAATTGCCTCATCATCATACTTCGCAAAAAAAGGACGGTGGACCCAACCTGGATTGCGACCTTGAATAAACCGTAAGACGATGACCTTCTTTTTGTTGATTTGATTAACACCGACAATCTGCACCTTGCCCGGATGTGCCGACATGCTGGGTCCCCGCACCGTGCGGCAGATGCCGCTCACCTGCTGGTATGCCTCCCGAAAAATGTGCCAGGCGCGCACCAACGGTACGCCAAAAAAGTGTTGTGCTCCGGTATCGCGCACAACAAACATGTAATATGGGATCATGCCCAATTGCACTTGTCTCTGCCACATCTCTGCCCAAAGGTTGGCATTATCATTGATATTTGCTAGCAAAGGGGATTGGGTGCGAATTTGAGCACCGGTGGCACGAATCCGTTCTGTTGCCAGTTTGACGGCTTCCGTCTGGAGTTCGTTGGGATGGTTGAAATGTGCCATCACGGCTAAATGTTTTCCGGCATCTCGCACCCGCTCAAATAGGGCTAATAGATCATCTGCATCCGTATCGGTCAAAAATTTATAGGGCCAATAGCTAAGTGCTTTTGTGCCCAACCGGATGGTGCGCAGATGCGGCAAATCCGCCTCCAATAGTGCATCAATATATGATGCCAGATTCTTTGCCCGCATGATCAGGGGATCTCCGCCAGTAAAAAGCACATCGGTCACTTCGGGGTGAGTACGAACATATTCAACTAACAATTCCGTCTCACGCATGGCAAATTTCAATTCATCCATGCCCACAAATTGTGCCCACCGGAAACAAAATGTACAATAAGCATGGCAAGTCTGCCCTTGACTGGGAAAAAAGAGTACCGTTTGACGATATTTATGCTGCATCCCAGTCAACTTTTGATTCCCGATCAGTGGGACGTTATGATCCAATTGACCCGCCGGGTGCGGATTCAATTCCCAACGAATCGACTCTGCAATCGCCTGAATTTCCCGCTTACCGGCACCCCGTTTCAGTGCGCTCGCCATTTGATCGAAATGATGGGGCTTCAGCATATCCCGTTGGGGGAATGTTAAAACAAAGATGGGATCATGGGGGATATTATCCCAATTGATTAGCTCCTCCACCACATAATTGTTTGTGCGGAAGGGCAAGACCCGGCCAACAACTTCCATCTCAAACTTTTGAGCTTCTGATAGCCGGCTAAGTTGGGGTATTGTCCGAAAATTATTGAGGGTATATGGCTTGTACCGTTTAACCTCCTTAAGTTGATGATGCATTCATACCTCCTAAAGCTAATGTGAATAAAAAGATTATGTCAATGTGAAAAGAGTCACCTTCCTTCCTAACCTAAATAGGTGTTGGAAACCTCTCCATGCAAAGAGTACATAAATATACTAAGTACACGTCAAAAGTGTAATAACTCTTTTGAATTCAATGGGTTTCAGATGTATATAGG
>RFFQ01000084.1 GCA_003697105.1 Gemmatimonadota bacterium
CAATGTAATTTCCCACTTGCCAGCACAAACTACCGCTGTGACTCAACACCCGAATCAGGTGATCGATTACCTTTTCCTGATCCTTTAAATACGTCTGAATGTTTCTCTGAGTTTCGTACTCTTTACCGATGTTGTACGGTGGTGAAGTGATGATTAATTGCACTCGGTTAGAAGGAATTGTCTTCACGAAATCCAACACATTTCCGTGATAAAGATTGATGGTTTCGCCCTCAGAAAATTGGGTGACCAGACCGACCTTTGGTGGATCAAAAATCAGTTGCTGGTGAGACATGTTATTCTCCTATCGATTCATTTTTGTAGATCATCAATAACCCATCCGATTCACAAACTACAATGAGTTCTAGGTCGCCGTCGTTATCCAAATCAGCGAGTTCTACATCGCGGGGGGCATCTGGGGTTTTAATGGTCTTCCATTCCCGAAAATACCGCCCGTTAAAGTTCAGCAGAATTTTCACCGAACCTTCGACATAATTAGCAACTACCAGGTCCATATCTGCATCGCCATCTACATCACCGGTTTTGATGGCGGTGGGCCAATTTCCACTGGGGTAATCCAATTCGGGGTAGAAGGACCCATCCCCCCGGTTGATCAACACTGCGATAGAATCCCGCCCGGCATCTGCCGCGATCAAATCCAGAAAACCATCTTTATTCAAATCGGCGGAATGCAACGCTGTCGGATAGCCTCCGAGTTCCACATCGATCTTATCTGCTAATTTGGCGTTGCCCTCATTCATAAACAGACTGACCGTATTGGTATAGCGATTTGCAACGGCGACATCAAACCGCCCATCCACATTCCAATCCCCCGTCACCACGCTCGAAACCGAGTTTCCGGTGGTAAACGTGAGGGGGTCTAGCAGATTCCCATCACCGGTATTCAAAAAGAGTGAAATATTGTCATCTTCAAAGTTGGCTACAATGACTTCCAAAAAACCATCATTGTCCAGATCGACCGCATCCACGGCAATGGGTTGTGTCCCGCAAGGGCTACCCACCTCCTGCCCAAATTGACCGGTGCCATCGTTCAAAAACACGGTAATTTCATTGGTTTGGGCGCGGGGGATTAGCAAATCGAGGTCGCCATCCAGTTCAATGTCTGTCGCCAAAATGCTGGAAGGCTCACCCGCCGCGCGATACTCCATTTTGGTGAATTGGTAATCCCCGTGATTGATGAATACCGTGACGGAGTGCGAACCTTGATTGGCAATAGCTAAATCAAGGTCGCCATCGGCTTCGGCATCAAACGCCACAACCGCTTGGGGCCACCGCCCCACTTTCCGGGGATCCATCGACTCGAAATTGCCAAGTGAGGGGCGCGTTTCAATCTGAAATTGCCAGCCAAAATCATCTAAAAATGGTGTCCCATCTGCCGGAATAATTTTGTGTGTGACAATCACGGTAACCCGTTCCCCGGGAAAAAATGCCCGGGAAGACCGAAATGTGACGGTATGCGTTGCCCGATCATACGAAAATTGCTCCGTATGTTGCCCAGATTGCGATCCCATGATACGAATCCCCGCTGGGCCAATTTCCCATAAGTTCAACGGATTGGAAAAACGCAACACGACCGGCGAGATCCGTTTTACATCTTGGGCATTAATCGGGGGGGCTAACGCCGTGATACGAGTGCTATCCGCCGCTAGCGAGATTCCCCACGCCACAAACAGAAAAAAAAGAATGAGATACCGAATTTTCATCAAGATTCTCCTCTGGAGGATGTTTCGTATTGCGCAAAGTATTGAACCGGCTGTCAAAAGTCAATGATTTTGGTTTGTGGTGCTGAATTTTCGGCAAAACCACCTCAATTCAGGCTATAGTATATATTTTTGTTGCATTTAACACGGATTTATGGTATTATAAGCAATGACTTAAAGTAAATTATTAAGTCTATCCTTGGTGAGAAATCTTATTTGAACAAGAGGCGCCCAATCATGCAACCTATTCACGTGTACAAATACGTCCAATCAGATTCACGAAACGGCATCTTATTTTGCCACACAGACCCGGGAGAGCGTAACGATAGCCAATCCACGGTGGTCCTGGTGAAAAGCAAAAATACAGATCGCGTGCATCAAATTGCGGCGATCATCGCGTACCGCACCTTTTTGCAGGAATATTATTCCATGCAAGTAATTCGTACCGGTAAATCACGCATAGATGCGGCGCTCCGGGCGATCAACACTGCCTTGCACCGATTTTATACGATCAACAAAATTAAAGAGCCTGCCGATATTCACCTCTGCGCCATCACGCATGACCGCAATCGTGTTGCCACCTTCAGTAATAACGGGTTTATGGTGGGTACCCTACGGCATCAAATATTTCAGCGAGTGCCTACCACCCCTCACACCGTGATGCCGCGCTTTGGGGAGTCCCGCGATGAGATATTTGAAAGTGCAGTGACCCCGCTTCGTAATGGCGATCTGATTTTTGTCGCCTCTCATAAACAACTGGAAGATATACTCCGGGAAAAAATTCAACAGGATACCGGAAAAGACCCAATTGGTGCGATTTTCAACGGGCTGGATCCGAAAATCGATGAGCTAAATGCCGATCAAAATCTCGCTTTGGTGGCGTTAAAAGTGACGGAAACCGTCACTAAAGTGGCTCCCCCATTCGTGACGGCGTCAATACCGGTCCAAAAACATTCCCCTTTCAAAAAGCATAAACCGGCTAAGCGACGAACCCTCCAGTTACCGAAATTTTCATTGCCCCGTATCCCTTTGCCGGAACGCCCCCAATGGACGATACCGGAGGCATTCCGTCCCCAGATACAACAGTGGGGGATAATTGGTATGAGTGCCATGATCATACTTTTAGTTGCGGTTATGGCAATCCGCACAGCGGCAGAACGAACAACAGGGGACCCAACCCAAATTGCCGGACTTTCCACGAGCCCGCCCGCATCCTTTTTAGATACACCTGTGTCTCGATCTGACCCACCTCCAGCCCAACACTCCGAACCTGCTGTAACCGTACCGGCTTATAATCCGGGTGAAGAAATATGGGTATATGGGGCACCGAAATCCGTTTCTTCCTCACCCATTGTGCGCCATGGCAATGTGTATGTGGGTTGTAAAGATAATTATTTGTATGCCCTGGACTATCACACCGGAGAAATCAAGTGGCGGGTGAAAACTGGTGGAGGCATCGGTTCCTCACCGGCAGTTTCGGGAGACCGGGTGTATGTGGGGTCTTACGATGGGTATCTTTATTGCGTTCAAGCCGTTCGTGGGGATGTCCTTTGGAAGTTCCGTACCCAAGAAAAGATTGTCTCTTCACCGGTGGTTCATCAGGGTTTAGTCTATATCGGATCATTTGATAACACTCTTTATGCGATTCGTGAAAGAGACGGACAACAACAGTGGAAGTTTTCTACCAAAGGGGATATCTGGGCAACCCCGGTTGTGGATGCAGAAAAGGTCTATCTTGCCTCTTTTGATGGCTTTGTGTATGCCCTCAATCGGGAGGATGGTCAGTTAGAATGGAAATATCAAGTCGGGGACGAAATTTATTCTTCCCCCGAAATTGTGGGACAACTTCTATTTTTGGGGTCGCGTAACCACTATTTGTATGCCTTGAGCACCATTGACGGGAAAGAAATGTGGAAATTCAAGACCAAAGGTAAGATTTATGCCTCGCCCAAAGTGTGGAATGGCATGGTGTATGTGGGTAGTAACGCGGGTATTTTCTATGCCGTGGAAGCTGTTAGCGGCGCGGAACAGTGGCAATTTAGTCTAGGTCGGGAAGTCCCGATCCGGAGTCGAGCCACCATTGAGGGAGGTGTGGTTTATTTTACAGCATACGATCATTATCTGTATGCCGTGGATGCTTATTCGGGGAATCTACTCTGGAAATATCAAGCGGATAGCGAGATTTATTCCTCGCCAGCGATTGCCGGAAACCGATTGTACTTCGGGTCTTTAAACGGCACGTTGTATGCTCTCAATGCGGCAACCCCTTAAAAATTTATGGCCTCATTCATAAGGCACCTCCGACGAAACGCCGAGTCCTGAAGTAGAGTGCAGGGCTTGGCGTTTTTCGGTTTAAAATGGCAAGATGCGATATATCCCAAGATACCATCCATAAAAAACCCGCTTTATCCCAACGGATAAAGCGGGTAAATTCATCATCACACTATCGATTACGGTTCTGTCGGGACCTAGGTACTTCTCCCAGACCCAGACTTCAGATACATCCTTACTGCAAACTTGACAAACTATATTTACTTTTGAGTGTTTTGACCCGTAGGAGTTACTTCCTCCACCCGACCATAGGTACGGACTTGCACCGATTTTTGCGAACCATCTTTATTTTTGAGATTCGTGATCGGAATGTTGATAAAACCACTCAAAATCCGGCGATCCATGTTTTTAGGGTGAAATGTTCCCGTTATTTTCATGCTTTCACCGGGTTTCAGTTCGGTTTTTTCGATCACTACTTTCAGATCGGCACTGGGGGAAACCGGCTCTCCCAACTGAATCGTCTTTTGGGTGCGGTTTGTCAACGTAACTTCTGCCGTTGCTTCCGTCCCAACTTTTACCAATTGAAAGTTTAAATACGAAGGACTCACATCATACGGAACAATGACCGTCCCTTCCATCGCAAATTGAAACGACGGATTGTCCGGATCGTTCGTCGTAACCGTAATCGATTTTCGTTGATGGTTTTTCTTATGAGCTGTTTTGAAGGTTGCCGTAATTTCTCCAACCCCACCGGGGTGGATTTTGTCAGCCGAAGCCAACGCTGCGGTACACCCTCAGCTGCCTTTGACGTTGAAGATCTCTAACGTATCGTCACCGGTGTTTTTGAAGCGAAAAATATGCGTGACATTTTCGCCTTCCATCACCTCACCGAACTTATAGGTGACATCACCTACCGGTTCGAATTTAGGAGCGGCAACACCGACAGAGACGACCGCAAAGACCAGCACTAAGCAGAGCAAGCCGGTAATCCCAGCGCGAGCGATGCTGTGCTTCATGATAAACATCTCCTCAGTTGAAAATGAAAAAAATTAGTGAATTAAAACAATGATGCATCGGGGAAAATAATACGTCCCCCCCTTAGATGCAAGTGTTAATATAGACGAAAGTTACCTGCCCAGCTTGCACCGCAAAGATAATAATACGATCAAGAAAGAGTAACGTTTGTGTCCCCTTTACCGGAGTAACACCATTGATTTCATCTGGATTGTCTGCTCCGTTTGCAATTGAGACACATATACCCCCGATGGGACTGCCATACCCTGCGCATCGTTGCCGTTCCACTCCACCGTGTGATACCCGGCTGGGGTGGATTCTTGAATCAGCGTTGTGACCAAGCGCCCGTCAATGGTGTAAATCGAAAGATTCACGTTCGCCTCGTGGGGTAAGTCAAAGCGGATGGTGGTTTTGGGGTTAAATGGGTTCGGATATGCCGCATAGAGTGTGATCTGTTGCGGCACGGCGACCGTCTCCTGAATCCACTTGACCGGCTGTTCGTTGATCTGCCCGGAGCGGATCGCCAGATTGGCGAGATTCCCCAAACGGAGCAAATCGGGGGTGGTTAGGGGTGTCACACCGAAGGCACCGACCCGCCACTGATTTTCGACCCGATTGATTGCCAGTTGCCAATTTGCCGGCACACTGGGGGCGAGG
>RFFQ01000085.1 GCA_003697105.1 Gemmatimonadota bacterium
AAGGTTGATCGGATTATTAACTCTTTCTGCAAAAAGAAAATAATTGATCAGACTTGGAAGGAGAAGGGTTTATATTACACTACCTGTCGAATTTGAGTAAATAAGTGTAATGCTTTATTATGATATTCAAATGCAAGATCATAATTACTCTGGTAACGGTACATTTCCCCCACATTATGCCACGCAAGACCTAACCGGTAGGTGTCATTTAGTGGCAAAGCAAGTTCAGCGGCACGTTGAAAATGTTCCAAAGCCCGGTTATAATCACTTTTTGACCAGTAAAACACACCCAAATTGTTATGGGCATCCATAATTCCGGTAGTGTATGCCGATTGCTGGGCTAAAGCCAGCGCCTCTGAGGCGGATTGGTAAGATTCCGCTAAATTTACGTTTCGCCACAACCCGGAAAGGGTATTGAGCAGGTCTACTTTAGTGGTACCTTCTGCGGTTTGAAGTTGCTGGCGAACTGTTTCAATCGTTTGGAGCATGATGATCTTCCATAAATGCACGTATCCCGAAAGCATGATAATCCTCTTGACAGAATCATTCTGATATATTTTAGTGATAAAGTCAAGTTTATAAATTTGGTCTTCCAACCTATAGGAAACAATTTGAGGAATGATTCCCATTAAAGAGCCTAAAACACAAACAATTTTAATTGTAGATGATGAACCGGCAAATTTACGGGTACTTTCGGAATTTTTATTGGATTCCGGTTATGATGTGCTGATCGCGCAAGATGGTGCCAGTGCCCTCTACCGGGCGGAAAAAATGCAACCCGATTTGATCCTGTTGGACATTAAAATGCCCAAAATGGACGGTTTTGAGACCTGCCGTCATCTCAAAGAAAACCCGCTTACCCAAGATATTCCTGTAATTTTCATCACCGCGTTTACGGATGTGGAAAATAAGATCAAAGGGTTTGATTTAGGCGGGGTAGATTATATCACCAAACCGATCCAAAATCGGGAGGTCGTCGCCCGGGTGCAAACGCACCTTATGCTACGGCAATTACAGAAGGAACTTCAACAACGGAATAAAACCTTAATCGATTCGCTTCAATCCTTTTCCAAACTGGTACGCCCAGAAACCGCTTATGAAGAGCTTTTACGGTTGCTCACCACCCAGTTTCAGGTGGACCGCTGTCAAATTGTCCTCCAGAATGCGGATGAGACAAAAATGGAAGTCAAAGCGGTTTCACCCGTGTTAAACGAAACCGACATCAGTTACCCAATTTTGCAACAGGCGCTTAAAACCCGGCAAACCCAATTTGTAAGTGATGTTTATACCAGTCGCTCTGCGGAAAATCCCACTCATGCGGTACTCTCGGTTATTGTTGTACCGTTGCATAATCAACGAGGGGAAGCTATCGGAGCCCTTTATCTCGACCGCCGGGATCACACCAAACCGGCTTTTACTCCCCAAGATGTCCAGCACGTCCAAAAAATTGCCGAAATCCTCAGTCCGATCCTAGCCCATCAGGAGGATGTCGAAATAACCCGCGTGGACTCGGAAATCCGTAAATTAGGGTTGTTTATTGGTAACAGCCGCAAAATGCGGCAAGTGTATCAGGAGATTGAAAAAGCGGCAAAAGTAGATTCAACCGTTTACATTCATGGGGAGTCCGGTACTGGTAAAGAGTTGGTGGCAAAAGCACTTCACCAGCTAAGCTCGCGCCGGGATAAACCCTATATTGCGGTTAATTGCGCCGCAATACCGCGTGAACTGGCAGAAAGTGAATTTTTTGGGTATGATAAAGGCGCGTTCTCCGGTGCGGTGACCACCAAACCCGGTAAGTTTGAATTGGCAGATGGGGGTACGCTCTTTTTAGATGAAATTGCCGATTTATCGATGGAACTACAGGCTAAACTCCTGCGGGCAATCCAAGAAAAAGAGATTTGGCGGGTCGGGGGTCAAAAAGCCTTACCGGTCGATGTCCGAATCATTATTGCGACCAGTAAAAATCTGGAAGAAGAAGTCCAGAAAGGAACATTCCGTTCGGATTTGTATTACCGGTTTAATGTGTTGCGTATTGCCCTGCCACCACTCGATAAGCGCAAAGAAGATATTCCCCTGTTAGCATTTCATTTTTTGCAAAAACAGAACACCCAAATCTCCGGGTTCACACCGGAGGCAATTTATGCGCTGCAAAACCATACGTGGAAAGGTAACGTCCGGGAATTGGAAAATCTCATTGAAAAAGCCGTGGTCTATCATGAGGGCAACCAACCCTTGACCCCCAAAGATTTGTTTCCCGAAGAACACGTCACCACTGCACCCCTTGTTTCTACACCGGAAAAGGTGATGATGCCAGAAGGCAAGACTTTAGATGAAAAGTTAAAGTTTATGGAATGCCAAATTGTGACTCAAACCTTGCACCGCCTAAATGGACACAAGCGCAACACCGCCGCCGAACTCGGAATTACCCGTTCCCGCTTAGACCGGATTATTAAGCGCTACCATATCCCCTTGACGAAAAAAATATAACAGTGTACCACCCTGAAACATCTCAAAAATGTACCAAAATAGAACATTGAAATAACTCTAATTACACCAACAGATTAACGAAGTTTCTATCATAATGTCTCAGCATAATACAATCAAACGCGTTTAACCTCAAACACCACACCCATCTTATAATATACTGATATAAAGCGACTTACTTAGCTGTAAGTCGCTTTTTTGTTTTTGGTACATTTTATGTAATGTTACAGCACCGTTCATAAGGCTGAACCTTTCGGATAGGAGGTGATCCGGTTTCGGGAAGATCACCTCTTCTCTGAATTCTGCGCATTCATATTGAAATTGGATTAAACCCGTTTCCTTTTTATTCATTTTTAAGGAGGTTGTATGAATTACTCACGTTTCGCTATTGTGTTATTGTGCTGGATGTTGGTAAGTGCTGGCAATGTAATGGCACAAGCATCCATGGAGGTGGATCCGGCAAGTTACGACGTAACATTTGATTATTCTCAAGTGGATCAACTCCAAACGTTTACGATCACCAACACCGGTGATCAAGATTTAAGCTATTCTATCGATTTATTCGGTGCGACCTATAATCGGGTGGCGGAGACGCATTCCCAACCGGGCGGATTGCGCGGCTCCGG
>RFFQ01000086.1 GCA_003697105.1 Gemmatimonadota bacterium
ATTTTGTAGTGTTCCGTGTATTCGTTTCAATCCCTAAGAGGGATTCTCTTTATTCTGACTGAAACATACTTTCTTCTAGTCCAAAAGTTGTAATTTCTTTGTGTTTCAATCCCTAAGAGGGATTCTCTTTATTCTGACCTCTCCAACCAATCAGGTAACTCTACAGTGCTAACTTTGTTTCAATCCCTAAGAGGGATTCTCTTTATTCTGACAGCGGGGGTTGTAACTTAAACAATATCAGTATGTTAGAACACGGAAATCGAGAACCTCCCAAAATTCTGCTTTTTTGCCGCCATTTCCACATCATCCCGCCTCAAATCATCTAACCAAACACGTTAAAAATAAACATCTTACGCCAGATCGAGAGGGCCTAGGGGTTACCGCTGCCAACGAACCTCTCGCAAATTGCTTAAACGATAGTCCACTTGCGGTCGGATAACGGAGCCGCTCCACCGATACGCTCAATCTGTTTCCGGTGCACATCATCAATAAAATAAAAAAAGATGCGGTCGGTTGTCAAGTTAATTAGTTCGTTTAATTTATCCCTTAGAATCAGATAATCTCGTCGCCGCAAGTAACATTCAAACAGACTGTACTGCATCCGCTGCCCGTAATTTTCCAGTAAGTTAGCGATCTTTGTTCGCCGGCGATTATCTCCGATGTCGTACGCAATTACGCAAAAGATTTTCATTTTTACTCCTTTCTTTATTCTGGGTTTCCGGCCAGGTCTCATTGCGTTATCCTACCGGACGTGAAACGGCTGATAGGTATCAATTTCGCCTAGCAGTCGTTTTGCGAACATTCGGATTTGCACTTCAATTGCCCGGCGATAGCTAATTGTATAGCGAAAGACGGGGTGGGTAATATCGGTATTCATTCGTTTTTCGTAGGCGGCGTAAACGGCTTTTCGTCCGGTCTCAGTTAGCAGACAACTCTGGTAAGGCGTCTGGATAAAATGGGTTGGTTTCAGCATCCCGTTATTGATCAGAGTCAGGACGACGGAATCCACAATGATCGGGCGAAACTCTTCCATAATATCCAGTGCGAGGGCAGGTTTTCCATACCCCGGTTGATGAAGGTATCCCAGATAGGGGTCAAGTCCAACCGTGGAACATGCACTAAAGACATCTTGGGTAAGCAAACTGTACCCCAGGCTTAGCAACGCATTAACGGGGTCTGTCGGCGGACGGCGGTGCCGGGCTTCAAATTGGAAATCCAGAGGTGTTTTGATGAGTTTTCCAAACACACCAAAGTAAATCGCTGTGGCACTGCCTTCCAAACCCAACAAGGATTCCAATTGCTCCACCTTGTCGATCTTGCGGATCCATTTTTTCAATTGATTTACGGCGTGTTGAATCTGATCATCGTTGCGGGTACGATTCATCCGCATCAAAAACGTGCGCATATTTTTGATCTTTCCGGTGACGAATTGGCGGGCAAATGTCAGGGAGCAATCGGGGTCAAATGCGGCTTTAAATTGGGCGATCCGTATGCTCACATTTTTTGAGACCTCCGGTGTTAAACTACCGTAATAACGCCCATTGGAGGAGAGAAAGGTCACCGGGATATGGTGTTTCAAGCACCATTTCATGGCGGGTGTGGTCAGTGTCGCATTCGCGGCAACAACAATCTGATTTAAATTGACCAGTGGAATCTTTTCCAGAATGCTTTCAGCGGATTTAACCAATATCTGGTCTGCTTGTTTGCCGATCAGCACCCCGGGGCGGTCCACATAAAGGGTGTGTCCCCAATCCAAGCGAGGTAGTACCTTAGCCGTCGTTGTGGTAGAAGCGGATGATTGCAGAGCGTTTGTTTCATGGGGCAGGCAGATGGGTTCTAGGCTGCAACTGCTGCACTTATTGGAATTCACCAACCGGGGCGGCATTTCACCGCTGGTACACAATGCCTGTGCCCGTTCAATTGCGCGTAAGGTTTCTTGCCGGAGCGTTGGGTTAAATTGAATTACGATCTTCTGATTCGTTTTGAAGTAGTATAAATAGCCAAACTCTAGTTCGATTTGATGATGTTCTTCCAATAACATGCCTTGGGCACACAGTTGAACTTTATCATTGAGCCAATCGCCAGGCCGTCCTTTTTTGTATTCTAGCGGTCGAATTTGCCCCTGCTTATCTTCCACCACATCAATTTTGGCAATAATCCCCAGCCGCTCGGATGAGAGATACAGGCTGCGGGTGGTCTCGACCCCCTTTTGGGTTGTGGTTCGATGGTCTTGGCGATCCACATGCTTATGCCTAATTTCACCTTCGATGGTGTGATGATTGTGGACTTGAATCCCATCGATATGCTCGTACCAAAAGCGCCGGGGGCAATAGATGAGGGTGTTGAGTTTGGATACGGGAATCCACCGGTCTATTTTTTTGGACATTGGTTTATTCTCTCTGAATTTTCGTTGGGGGGAATCTCTGGAATCCGGCGAACTTGCCCCATTCCTTGAGTGGTTTTTGCTCCGATACCGGTGAAGAAGGCATAATTACCCATCAGATTCAAGCGGTGCCGGAATTCGGGGTCCGTTTCGGTGGTGGTCACGGTACAGATGCCTTGAAACCCGGTAAGTAATCCTTTGTACTGGAGTGCCGCTGTTTGTACCTGCGCGTGCAGGGTGACCGCGGCATCGAGGCGTCCCGCAAAGGTATCGAGGTCAATGGGGGGGAGGTTGCGGGCAAATATATTCCACTTTTTCGCCACATTGAGCAATAGGGCGCGGGCACTGTCTGGGTGGTCGATCCAACGGCTGCCGCGCTTGATCAGGGTCGGGCTTTCAAATTTTAAGATGAAGGTGGAGGCATTTTCTGCCTGCTCCCACAGTTTATGATACGGTTGGTAGATTGCCCACGGGGTGGCTTTATGAGGCGTCATCAGGACTTCACTCAGTAAAAACGGGACCCGCGCCAAATGGATCGTCAACCGGCTCCGGATCAGACTTTGAATCCAATACTGGTGCAGCTCATCGGCAAGGGTCGTGACACGGAACCAGTATTCATTACCCCCCCGCACCGAAATCCATTTGCCCGCTTTGCGAAAATCCCCGATCAACGGGGAGATGGTGAAGGGCTTGTAGGGCCGGTTTTCGTGCAACAGAGCGGATGTTTCCGGATCGATATGCTCGATCATCTTCAGAAATGCGCTATGAATCAATTTGCCGTTAGTGGCGGGCAGGCGGTCTGTCCGTTTGGCAATGAGTTTTATCACCGTTGAGGCGGGCATAGCGTTTTACCTGTTCAGGGGTTGGGGTGTTGGGTGGTTTGGCGGTTAGATTCCCATTTTTCACGTAACTCTGCGTGAACGAGAAAGGCAGGTGTACCGATTACAAGCAGAAACGGTTCACGAGTTTTACCTTTTAAATCCACAAACAATCGGGTTGGATACACGTCAAACAGGTTAAGACAATACTGGAATTGCGCCCGATGGTGGAAATCCAAGATTAAGCAGGTGACATACTTTTGAGCAAACATATCAACCAGATCAACATCAACAGATTCAAATGAATATTGCTTATTTATTTCTCTAAAGGCACAGACCCGTAAACCTGAGATCGCAATGGGTCGATTGGCATATTCTCTTAAAAAACCAGCCCGATCCAAATCTTGCGCATCATACTTGAACCCGATGTAATAAGACCGATCTTTGAATTCAAGGACTTCACAGTAAAAGTCTTGATGGGGAACCCATTTAC
>RFFQ01000087.1 GCA_003697105.1 Gemmatimonadota bacterium
AGCATACCGGGGTCAGCGGCGTTGATTTCCGTAAACCACCCATCTACCAGGCCGCCATCAAAGCTGATGTCGTCTGCGGTGATGCTGATCACGGCGGCATCGTAGGCAATTTCTGCTTCAAACGCGAAGACCCCATCTTCCCCGCACTCTTCGCTGACATAACCGGTCGTCAACGGCACGGTCACGGTGGTTTCCCCTTCGGGAATAATGCCACTACCAGCGGTGACTTCAATGGGTTCGTCACAACCGCCACCGCCGCCTTGGACTTCAATGGAGCCGTCAATTGCGATGGAGGTGGGATCGCCTTCATTGTATTGGAAGGTCAGATCCAGCGTCGAGGTGCCAGCACCGACCGCTGTCCATGTCATGTTAAACAGCGTTCCTTCACCCACCAGCGGCTGGGTATTGAAGCCGTTCACCACCAGCATACCGGGGTCAGCGGCGTTGATTTCCGTAAACCATCCATCTACCAGACCGCCATCAAAGCTGATGTCGTCTGCGGTGATGCTGATCACGGCGGCATCGTAGGCAATTTCTGCTTCAAACGCAAAGACCCCATCTTCCCCGCATTCTTCGCTGACATAACCGGTCGTCAACGGCACGGTCACGGTGGTTTCCCCTTCAGGGATAATGCCACTACCGGCGGTGACTTCAATGGGTTCGTCACAACCGCCACCGCCATCAGTGACGGTGATATAATCCACTTTGGTTTCGGTATCTTCTAAAGTACCATCGGAAACCGTCAAGCTGACCGTATAAACGCCGGAAACATCATAGGTATAGGTTGGGTTTTGCATCTCAGAGTCGATAGTGCCGTCGTTATCAAAATCCCACTCCCATGAAGTGATCGGGTTGGAACCGGGCACTGACAGATCGGTGAAAGCCACTTGAAGCGGAGCATTGCCGGATAAGACATCCGCTTCAAAATCAGCGGAAGGGGGGGTATCACCACCAATAACCGTGATTTCACCGTCAATCGCGTTGGCTTCTGGGTCACCTTCATTGTAGGTAAAGGTTAAATCCAGTGCGGTTGTACCGCCGCTTTCACCCGTCCAGTTGATGGTGAAAAGCAAGCCTTCTCCGACCAGCGGTTGGGTGCTAAAGCCATTGACCACCAGCATTCCGGCGTTATCGGCATTGATTTCGGTAAACCAGCCATCCACCAGACCGTCATCAAAATCCACATCATCGCGGGTAACGGACAAAATATCTGCATCATAGGCAATTTCGGCTTCAAACGCGAAGACACCGTCTTCCCCGCAATCTTCGCTCACATACGCCGTGGTGACTTCTGACATGAATGTTTGACCCGGTTCAGAGATGGTCCCGCCGCTAATTGCCACGTCAATGGGTTCATCGCAACCACCGACTTCACCTACTTGCACCGAACCATCGATAGCGATGGAGGTGGGATCGCCTTCGTTATAGGTAAAAGACATATCGAGGGCGGTTGTACCTTCCCCCACAGCGGTCCAGGTGATATTAAAGAGCAAGCCCTCGCCGACCAGCGGCTGGGTGCTAAAACCATTGACCACCAGCATTCCGGCGTTATCGGCATTGATTTCGGTAAACCAGCCATCAACCAACCCACCATCAAAATCCACATCACCGCGTGCGACGGAAAGAATGGCGTTATCATAAGCGATCTCAGCTTCAAAGGCGAAGACCCCATCTTCCCCGCAATCTTCGCTGACGGGTCCTGTCGTAACCGGCGTGGTTAGGGTTTCCCCAACGTTCATAATGACGCCGCTACCGATGGTAACTTCAATCGGTTCATCACATTGGGCGTACCCCATTGAGGTTACGAACAGTAACGTAAAAAGTGAAAAGAATAAACGCTTCACAACAAAATCCTCCTAAATAAAGAAATGTGGTGCAAAAAAGACTAATCCATCAATAATTTGAGCCGTGGTTAACGCCCGCTCGGTTCCCAATTTAATGTGACATCCCCAATCAAGATGCCGACAAAATTCACTTCGCGGTCTTCACCACCGGCAAGACCCACTTCGATGGCTTCATTGGGTGAAAATGCCCAATCACCTGCCGGAAATTCGTCCAAAATACCGACCGAAAATTGTAAAATTCGGGCGGCATCAAACGGCGTAATATTACCATCACCGGTCACATCTGCCGCAATTTGTTGGTATTCATCCAAGTCGATCAATCCGGCTGAAAAACGAGCCGCATTTGCCGCATCAAACGGACCAATGGCATCCCCTTGATCCCCAAATTTGGAAGGGGTAATGATGTAGTCCCCATCCGCCGCAGCGTCTAAGACATAGCTACCATCGGCATCGCTTTCCGCTTGGTCACTACACGCACCTTCAAACTCCAGTAACACCCCGGGAACACCAAAATCATTATCCGGGGTCATGACCATCCCATGGAACGCATTGGGTCCCGAGCATTCTCGTAAATCACCAACGGGACGATCCGCCGCAAACACAGAACCGGCAACAAAAAACACAAGAGTGAGTGTCAGCAAAGATAAAGTTTTGTAAGACATCGTGTGAGTCTCCTATAACTAAACGTAAAAAGTGAAAAATTACCGTAACAACATTAATTTTTGATCACCAATTCGATCCGCATTGAGGCCCAACTGTGCAATATATACCCCACTTGGGGCCAGTTGATCTGTTGTCGTGGTACCGTCCCAGCGAACGCGATAAGACCCAGCGGACTGAAATTGATCGACCAGCGTGGTTACTAATCGCCCCTTCAGATCAAAAATCGCTAGATGGACAATCCCCGGTGATGCAATCGCATAAGAAAGGGTGGTCTGCGGATTGAAGGGGTTGGGATAATTTGGTTTCAGCACGGAAACCGGGGGGATGAAGGTGTATGGGGTTTCAGGATCAACGTGAATGGGTATGACACTCAAGCGGGGTGGGGGGATGGGGAGTTCAATCAGGGGGCTTCCTTCATTATAAATACATTCGATGATTATATCGGTCTCACCAAACGCAACGCCCGTCCAGGTGAACTCAAATAAGGTACCGCTACCCACCAAAGGCACTGTTGTGAACCCTACGACTGTAATTTCACTATCAGCTTGGCTATTTGCAAACCACGTCCACCCGTCGAGTAACTCGCCTGCAGAAACATCTTCCGGCGTAATGCTAACAATACGCTCATCGAAATAGAGTGTCGTGTGTATGGCAACAACCCCCGGCGGGTCTGAATCTCCACAATCGGCGGCAACATATGCTGTGGTCAATTGAGTTGTAACCGTACCCCCCGGCTCGTCAATGGCGGCGTTTTCCATACCGATTGCGATGGGTTCATCACAAGCAAAGGCGCCCCTACCCACGCACAGCAATAACACTAAATATAAAACAAACAACTTGGACATAACGATAAGCGTATCTCCTGAAAATCCAATAAATTGAGGAAGGTAATTCGGAATTGAAATGCGAGAAAGGTATCATATATGGGGGGGCAATGTTTTGTGACACAGAAACACATCATTCTGTGCATGCTTTTGGGAAAAGTTCAATCCGGAATTGAAACGCGTTCGCAAAATAATATAACTGATTGTAAAACGCAAGCAGTTTTTAGCCAGATTCCGGTGTGTCCGGCGCTTCCCCGTGCCGGACACACCATCCATTATTTCACGACCAGATTGACCAGACGACGGGGCACATAAATGGATTTGATAATGCGTTTACCGGTGGTGTACTTCTGAATTTTTTCGCTGGAGGTTGCCAGTTCTAATGCTTGATCTTTCGTCACATCTGCCGGCACCGTTAGATCATCTCGTTTTTTTCCATTCACCTGTACGACCAGCGTTATCGTATTTTCCTTTGCCCAATCGGGGTTGTGACCTAGCCAAGCTTGCTGGTGAATGCTGTACGCCCCCCCGATATGATGCCAGATTTCCTCCGCCATATAGGGGGCAAAGGGTGCCATCAAATGGATTAAAATTCGGCAACTTTCGCGGTACACATCTGTGATACCGTGTCGGTCTTTATAGGGGGTCAGCACATTCACCAACTCCATCAGGGCGGCGATTGCGGTGTTAAATTGCATCCGTTCGATATCAAATGTCACTTTTTCGATAGTTTGGTGGGCTTTGCGCATCACCGCTTTATCCTCAGCGGAGAGGCGGTCAAAATCGATTGGAATGGGTTGTGTCGAAAACTGATCCCAATGTTCATCAAACAGACGCCAAACTCGTCGAGCAAAGCGATCTACGCCAGCAATAGAAGCCTCGCTCCAACTGACTTCATAATCAAATGGGGCTAAAAACATCAGGTACATCCGCAAGACATCAACGCTGTATTCTTCTGCGACTTCATCTGGGGTAATTACGTTATTTTTGGATTTAGACATTTTGCCACCATCCTCCGCCAGCAACATCCCCTGATTCCGCAAAGCAGCGAACGGTTCACCAAACGAGACCAAACCGGCATCTTGCATCACTTTTGTCCAAAAGCGGGCATATAACAGGTGCATTACGGCATGTTCTGCCCCGCCGACATACAAATCGACGGGTAGCCAGTACTCGACGGTCTCCCGGTCAAACGGGGCGGTGTCCAGGCGAGGGTTCGGGAAGCGTAAAAAATACCACGAAGAGCAGGCAAACCCGTCCATTGTGTCCGTCTCCCGCGTGGCATGCCCCCCACACTGGGGACAGGTGGTGTTGACGAAGCTCTCTACCCGAGCCAAAGGCGATTTTCCGTCGCCTGCCGGCGTAAAATCGACATCCTCCGGGAGCAACACCGGTAGTTGATCTTCCGGTACGGGTTGTTCCCCGCAGGACTCACATAATACCACCGGAATTGGTGCACCCCAATAGCGTTGGCGTGAAATTAACCAATCCCGCATTTTATAATTGACCGTACGCTTTCCACGACCTTCGGCTTCCAACCAATCACAAATTTTTTCATAAAATTCCCGGTTGGGCAGCCCGTTGTATTCTTCGGAGCAGTTCACCATTGTCCCATCCCCGGTGTATGCCTGACCTTCAACCACGGCGTCAGGATTTTCGGGTTCGATGATCTTCCGAATTTCGATTCCATATTTTTGTGCAAATTCATAATCCCGCTGGTCGCCATACGGCACACACATAATCGCCCCGGTGCCATAGCCCATCAATACATAATCAGCAATCCAGATCGGTATTTTTTCATCATTCACCGGATTGATGGCATACGCGCCGGTAAAGACCCCCGTTTTTTCCTTTTCCGTGCTCATCCGGTCAATCTCGGATTCCGTGCGGGCTTTTTGGATGTACGCTTCCACTTCAGCCCGGCGGTCTGCGGTGGTGAGTTCGGGCACGAGAGGGTGTTCTGGAGCCAACACCATAAAGGTTGCACCGAAGAGTGTGTCCGGGCGCGTTGTAAAGACTTCAATCGGCACACCGTTTTTTGCCATAAACGTTACTTGTGCCCCCGTGGAACGTCCAATCCAGTTGCGTTGCATGATTTTAATCGGCTCGGGCCAATCTAGCTCGTCTAGGTCGTTCAACAACCGCTCCGCGTAGGCGGTAATCTTAAAAAACCATTGTTCCAACGGTTTTTTGGTTACCGGTGTATTTTCATGCCGCCAACAACAGCCATTGATAACCTGCTCATTTGCCAGTACCGATTCGCATCGATCACACCACCACTGCTCGGATTTTTTACGATATGCCAAGCCTCGTTTATACAACAGCAGAAAGAACCATTGGGTCCATTTGTAATAATCGGGATGGGTACTGTTGATTTCCCGATCCCAATCATAGGAGGCGCCGATCAATTGCAACTGGCGGCGATAGGTAGCGGCGTTTTTTCGGGTGGTCTCTGCAGGGTGAACACCCATTTGAATGGCGTAATTTTCCGCCGGAAAGCCGAACGCATCCCAACCCATCGGGTGCAAAACGTTGTAACCGCGCATCCGGTAATAGCGGGCAATGACATCCGTTGGTATGTAGTTACGGCAATGTCCGACACTGAGTCCCGACCCAGAGGGGTACGGGAAAAAATCCAAACAATAAAATTTGGGTTTATCAGACACATCATCCGTTTTGTAGATTTTGCTATCTAACCACTTTTGACGCCATTTCGGCTCGTACTCGTGAGGATTGTAAGAGACTTGCATCAGTTTCACGGTCCTTCTGAAAATAGTTTGAGATTCAACTTGAAAAATCGATCCGGTATCGATGGGGTCTTTGCAAAGATCAGAACATACATCATTTTATAGAGGGACGCAATAATTTTTGCGGAGCGACAAAAGCTGTCCCGTGTCGTCATGGGTATCCGCGAATCATTTCGTCAAACTAGCCGATCAGACTTTCCACAGTGGAAAGCAAATTGGACTGTTCAAATGAACTTTTGACGATGTACGCATCCGCACCGACTTCGATCCCGCGCTGTTTATCCGCTTCCGTATCCAGCGAGGTTACAATGATGATCGGTGTGTGGCGGTAGCGTTCCAGTTGGCGGAGTTTAGCGGTCAAATCGAAGCCGTTTAGGCGAGGCATTTCCACATCGGTCACGATCAGGTCGAACTCGGTTTTTTGGCACTTGTCATACCCTTCCTGCCCATCGCGGGCGGTATCCACGTCATAGCCGTAGGCTTCCAGTACGCTTTTTTCGATCTCGCGGGTATTCAGGGAATCATCCACTACCAGAATCCGCGGGGTGTGGTGTTGGGTCACGGGAACGCTTTTTTTACGACGCCGGGCTAGGGAGGTATGGCTGGTTTTGATTAAATCCGGTACATGCAGAATGCTAACCACCTCATTGGTACTGGTCACCGTCACGCCAGAGATATTGGGAATACGTCCGAGATGGTCTGGAATAGACTTGACGACGACATCCTCTTCATCAATGATGTCATCGACAACTAACCCAATTTGGTCTTCACCGGCATAGGCTAAAACAACGGTTAAATGATTGTCATCGCGGGGGACACCTTCTTCAGGTAGTTGAAGCAAATCTGCCAGATGTGTTAACGGGATGATCTGATTGTCCAACCGGAAGGCATCGCGATCGACAATCTGAATCACCTCTTCTAATGCAATCCGCAAGGTTAACCGAATCGAGGTGATCGGGATGGCAAAGCGCATCTTCCCGGACTTAATGAAGAGTACCCGCAACATGGTCAGTGTCAGGGGTAGGGTAATGCGGAACATCGTACCTTTACCTTCATCGCTGATAATGCTAATAGTACCTTTTAGCTCCTCAATATACGTACGGACGACGTCCATCCCGACGCCCCGCCCTGAAACATCAGTGATGATAGGAGTGGTCGTCAGTCCGGGCAAAAAAATCAGTTGGCGAAGGTCATTTTCTTTCATCTGATCCGCTTCTTCCGGTGTGATGAATCCTCGCTTGAGTGCCTTTTCCCGGATCGCGGCACTGTTGATGCCTTTGCCGTCATCTTCAATCTCGAGCACAATCGATCCACTTTCGTAGTATGCCCCGATGCGCAGGATGCCGGTAGCATCTTTGCCCGCCCGTAACCGGTCTGCTGGCAGTTCAATGCCATGGTCAATCGCATTGCGGATAAGGTGAATCAGCGGGTCATTTAATTTTTCGATGATCTTTTTGTCTAATTCGGTTTCCTCTCCTTCAATCACCAACCGGACTTGTTTACCCAATGTTTTTGCCAGATCACGCACGGCGCGGGGATATTTATCAAAAATAGTCGAAATGGGCTGCATCCGCAAATTGAGCGTATTCTCCTGCAAGTCACTAATAATATTGTTGAGTCGCGCCACCTGGTCTCGAGACTGTTTAAAGAGAGTGTCAATTCGGGTAGCCAGATGCAGGAGTTGGGAATTTGGTTCGGGGATGTCTTGCAAATAGCGTCGCATGAGCAAGCGGATCGTGCGGAGTTCATCCTGCTGGTATGCGATCTGCCCCTGGCTGACCAGCAACTCCCCCGCTAACTTGATGGTGTGATCCAATTTATCCGTACTGACCCGAATGGTCTCAACGATCTGGACGTTCTGCGAGGTGGTGTTGGATGGGGTTGGTGGCTTTTCTGGTTCCGGTTGCGGTCTGGCGGTGGGTTGTGCGGCAGATGGTAAAGGGGTTTCCGCCGGTTTGGGCACAACCGGTGGCGCAGATTCCATCTGCGGTAGGTGAAACGGTTCACCATTGACGGCTTGCTCCAAAGCCTCCGTCAGGGGGGATACATCGGCGTCCGCTTCTGTACCGGCACTCACTCGATCTACAAGTTCCTGAATGGTGTCTAATCCCATGAAGAGCAGTTCGCAAACCGGTTCGGTGGCGTCGATCTGTTTGGTTTTAATTGCACCGAGCACATCTTCCATTTTATGCGCCACGGCTCCGATGTTACGAAAAGAGAGCATCCGAGCCGACCCTTTCAGGGTATGCGCCGAGCGAAAAATCTCGGTCAGATTTTCCATATCATCCGGTGCCTTTTCGAGCCGGAGCAAACCCTCATTCAATTTTTGGATTATTTCTTGAGCTTCGGTGATAAACCGGCCGGTGAAGACCGATGTATCAAATGTTTTTTTGGGAGCCGGTACGCTTGAGGGTGACGCCGCGGGCTCTGGCGGCAGTTGGGAAGGCGGTGATGCGTTCGCCACTGGTGGCACAACGTCTGGGGTTAGCGGCGAGGGTACTTCTCCGGCGGCGGTTTGTTCCAGCAGGTCAATCAGATAGGTCACGTCGGCGTCATCAGTGCCGGTCGTCTTCACCTGATCGACTAATGCCGCGATGCGATCCAAACCTTGAAACAGCACATCAAGCCGTTCAGGGGTTGCCGCGAAGGTCTGATTTTTGAGGGCACCGAGGACATCCTCCATTTTGTGGGCTAGCGTGCCAATATGTTTAAACCCGATCATGCGGGATGAACCTTTTAAGGTATGCGCAAACCGGAAAATTTCGGTCAGATTTTCAGCGTCATCCGGGGCGGATTCCAATTTAAGAAAGCCTTCGTTTAACTTTTGAATCAATTCGGTGGCTTCTTCCACAAATTTTCCGATGAAGATGGATTTATCAAACGCTTTCATTGGCTAACCTACATTTCGGACTCGGATGTCGTTGCTTCCGTAACCGGTTCTACAGAGAGTACCGGTAAGCCCACGTGGAAGGTTGACCCGTGTTGGGGGGTACTTTGCACCGAAAGAAAACCGCCCATTAATTCCACCATCTTTTTGACGATGCTCAAGCCCAAACCGGTACCATCATACTGGCGAGAGCGAGACATATCGACCTGATAAAAGCGTTCAAAAATCAGGTCGAGGTGTTCCGGTGCGATCCCAATACCCGTATCCGTCACATCGATGCAAAGGGTATTGGCTTTCAACTGAACATGAACCGTCACGGAACCTCCGGGCGGGGTGAACTTGATGGCATTGGAGAGCAAATTTGTCATGACCGTCTGAAAGCCGTTACGATCAATGTAAATATGGCATGTCTCCGGGTGATACTCAAACCTCAAATTGACTGCTGACCGGTTGGCAATATGCGTAAAATAGCGCTCTAACACCTGGATCATCTGTTTCAATTCGGCAACCTCAACCTGAACTTCTCGCTGGTTGGCATCCAGCGTATTCAGGGTCAAAAGGTCATCGATCAGTGCCAGTTCATGGCCAGCTTGATCAATAATCAATTGTAGAAGTTCCTGCGCTTCTGCTTTTTGGAAGGAATCGAACATGTCATACAATAGCTGGGCATTGCCGGAGATCGTCGTCAACGGGGTACGTAATTCATGCGAGATATTATCCAAAATCTCCTTTCGGGTCCGTAATGCCGATTCCTTTTCTGTCAATGCAGTGTCACACTTCACCTTGAAACGGTGCAGTTCCTCACATGCCCATTGTATCATGTTATACAGTTCTTCTGAAATCGGTTGCTGGCGAAGTAGGGCTTGTATCTGTCCCAAATTGGATTCTAATGAAGATGTCAGGGAATTGGTTTGTGACATGCATACACCCGGTTACAAACATTTATGCGGATAAAAATCGTCTAGTTTCCTCAACGCTAACCATACTAATTGTTTATCAAAATTTCGTCAATTCATTTTTACAGCAGTGACTACACGGTAACAGGGTTGCATCCCGATAAAAAAACCGCGCATCGTCATACGTGCACGGTTCATGCTAAGCTTTAATAGACTGGTAAAACAGAAGTTATTTAGGAATTAAACCAACAAGTTCCCCTTCTTCAGGGAACCGTCCGGTCTCCTTTTTGGAGTAAACCAATTTTCCATCTACTTTCACATCGAAAATCCCCCCAGAACCTTTAATCAGTTCGGGTTCGATGCCCAATGCTTCCTTAATTTCTGCAGCCGCCCGGGCTGCGCGAGGATAGTAGTTTCAAACAACACAATATTCAATAGTAATCTTCATAGAAACCTCCATGTTTGAAAGGATGAAGGCGGAAGGATGAAGGATGATTGCCTTACCTTCGCTTCCGCGATACTACTAAAGGATGAAGGCGGAAGGATGAAGGATGATTG
>RFFQ01000088.1 GCA_003697105.1 Gemmatimonadota bacterium
AATTTTGATGACATAGGGCGTTTCTCCTTTCAAAGAAACAATATGTCATAAACAAATTACGAAATGTCAACAGAACCTAGTTGTAAATAAAATAATTAAACTGTTTTAGTCAGTCAACCAGCCGTAACCGTTTAAAACGGTTTGAAAAGACCTTCAAGCATGTGTTTCCGATCATAGTAACCCACATGATTAGCAGTAAAAGTGTGGCGGATTATGCCGAAGAAAAAGGAATCGCGTTGTATTATTCTTATCAATTCAAGGGTTAACTTTTCATCATTCTATATATCAGGAGGTTTGTATGGGTATCAAAGTTGCCATTAATGGCTTTGGTCGTATCGGACGTTTAGCCTTTCGGGCGGCATTAACACGAGATAATATTGATATTGTCGCCGTCAACGATTTAACCGACGCAAAAACACTGGCATATTTACTGAAATATGACAGCGTGCACGGTGTACTGGATCAAGATATTACGGTCGAGGGAAATGACATTATTTGCGGCGATAAGCGGTTCACCGTTTTTGCAGAACGCGATCCCAAAGATCTTAAATGGGGGGACTTAGGGGTTGATATTGTACTGGAATCTACCGGTATTTTCCGCAGTAAAGAAAAAGCTCAACCCCACCTCGATGCAGGCGCCAAGAAAGTAATCATCAGCGCACCGGGAAAAGGCGAAGTGGACGCCACGTTTGTACTAGGTGTGAATGATAATGACTACGACCCGGCAAAACATCATATTGTATCCAACGCCAGTTGCACCACCAACTGCTTGGCACCTGTAGCAAAAGTTTTACATGATAATTTCACGATTAAACGCGGTCTGATGACAACGATCCACAGCTATACCAACGACCAACGCATCCTTGACCTGCCCCACAGCGATCTCCGTCGGGCTCGTGCCGCGGCAATGTCAATGATTCCTACTACCACAGGCGCCGCAAAAGCAATCGGCTTGGTTATTCCAGAGCTGAAGGGTAAACTGGACGGGTTAGCGATTCGAGTACCCACACCGGATGTATCACTGGTGGATTTGGTTTGCGAAGTCGAAAAGAAAACCACCGCCGAGGCGATCAATGCAAAAATGAAAGAAGCGGCAGAAGGTGCTATGAAAGGTATCCTCAAGTATGAAACCGATCCAACCGTCAGTACCGATTATATCGGTTCTACCTTTTCCAGCGTATTGGATGCGGAAAATACAGCGGTTATGGACGGTAATTTCGTCAAGGTCATGTCGTGGTACGACAATGAAAACGGCTACGCCACCCGATGCGTTGATCTGATGGAAATTATGGGTAAGTCCCTGTAATAAAACGCATTCTGGAGTACCTGTTCACCTAAAAAATCAAAAAGGAGGTAATAGTATGGGTCTCATTTCATGGATTGTCTTTGGACTAATTGCCGGTGCGTTAGCCAAATGGATTATGCCCGGCAAAGACCCCGGGGGTATCTTCATCACCATCGGCATCGGAATTGTCGGGGCAATTATCGGCGGTTTCATTGGCTCATTTCTGGGATTAGGGGGTGTAACAGGCTTCAACCTCAAAAGCTTTTTTATCGCGGTGGGCGGTGCACTCATCCTATTGTATGCCTACCGGCAATTCAAAAAATAACAAGCAGTTACACCGGTTTTAATACAACAGCCTCTGCCGGAAAGTAAATATTTTCGGCGGGGGCTTTTTTCATTCTTGATTTATAACCTCGGGTTTGTTATTCTATGACCCCCCGATATTATACCTTCGCGTATTTCCTTATATAATTAGGAGTCTTAATAATGAATAAATTAAAAATAGATCAGCTAAACGTTACCGGACAACGCGTACTAATGCGGGTGGATTTTAACGTGCCGCTGGATGAACACCAGCGCATAACCGATGACACCCGGATTCAGGCGGCATTACCCTCAATTAATTATGTGCTAGAGAATGGCGGACGGCTAATTTTAATGTCCCATCTAGGACGTCCTAAAGGCGTTGACCCCAAATTCAGCCTCAAACCGGTAGCCGATCGATTGAGTGAATTGCTTGGAAAACCGGTCAAACTTGCCCCCGGTTGTGTCGGTGCAGAAGTTACGCAGATGGTAGCAAATATGCAAAATGGCGATTGTCTGGTGCTGGAAAACACCCGATTTTATCCCGAAGAAAAGAAGAATGACCCCAATTTTGCCGCAGAACTCGCCAAACTAGGCGATCTTTACGTCAATGACGCCTTCGGTTCTGCTCACCGCGCCCATGCCAGTACAGAAGGCGTTTGCAAGCATTTTAATCAATGTGCCGCCGGATTTTTGATGCAAAAGGAAATTGACTATCTGGGCAATGCCATCAACAACCCACAGCGTCCCTTTGTGGCAATTTTGGGCGGTGCGAAAGTTTCCGGCAAGATCGATGTCATTGAAAACCTATTGGGCAAGGTGGATACCCTTTTGATTGGCGGTGGCATGGCATACACCTTTTTCAAAGCTCAGGGCTGGGAAATCGGTGATTCCTTGCTGGAAGAAGACCGAATAGACGTGGCAAAAACAACACTCCAAAACGCAAAACACGCCGGTATTGATTTCCAATTACCCGTTGATTGTGTGATTGCTGATAAGTTTGATAATAACGCCACCCGGAAAACGGTCTCCGTGCAAGAAATACCAGCAGGTTGGCAAGGGTTGGATATTGGTCCAGAAACCATCCGTAGATTCAAAACCGTTATTTCTAAAGCAAAAACCATCGTCTGGAATGGACCCATGGGCGTGTTCGAGATGCCCAATTTTGCAACCGGTACGATTGCCATCGCCGAAGCACTGGCGGCCGCTACCGCCAACGGCGCCACAACAATTATTGGTGGTGGTGATTCTGCCGCCGCCGTGACCCAAGCCGGTTTGGCAGATAAAATGAGCCACATTTCCACAGGTGGTGGGGCATCGCTGGAAATGATGGAAGGCAAAATTTTACCGGGACTCGCTGCCTTGACCGACGTCGGCGAATCAGTTTAACAAACCCCCCTTCATCATGGCAACTTAGAAAAAACGTATGGGCGATTTCGTACCCACCAAGATCATTAAGCAATAGTTCTTACACTCCTCGCGGGTGCATCCCAGAAAAAAATTTGGCTAAACCTTATGTCTGACCTCCGCACCGAATATGCCGAAATCCTACGGTTAACCAAACAATATGTCCAGCAAATGCAGGAATTGGGTGAATGTGAAGTTTCCCTAGCCACCGGTTTGGAAGCATTATTCCCAGAGACACCGTTGAAATCTACGGAACCCCTCCCCGTAGAAAAGCAACGTCCGGCATCCGTGTCAAAAATACCCCGTCCACCCAAAACCGGCACCCCTCACCCATCGCGGGTAACATCCTCCCAACCGGAGGGAAGCACACAAATCCCGCGGTTGCCAGCGGCGGATCAGCAGGCAATTGATGCGCTCACGTGGGACCAACGTGTCAAAGCGGCACATAATTTGTACCAACAGGTTTACCGGCAGCAACTGTACCATGATGCCGATTCGCTATTTTTGCAGACATCTCCAACTTCGGGTACGGGTGAAAATCCAATCCGGTCTTTAGAAATGCTTCATGTGGCATTTCACCAATGCCAACGGTGTTCATTAGGCAAGACACGAACAAATTTCGTCTTCGGAGTCGGCAACCCTCACGCCGATTTGGTCTTTTGTGGGGAAGCACCCGGCGAACAGGAAGACCTGAAAGGCGAACCATTTGTCGGTCGTGCCGGGCAATTATTGGATAAAATTTTAGCGGCAATTCACCTCCACCGTAACGATGTGTATATTTTAAATGTATTGAAATGCCGTCCTCCGGGGAACCGTGACCCCCTCCCGGAAGAACGCGAAGCCTGTCGCCCACTTTTAGAGGCCCAACTCGCCTTGATAAAACCCAAAGTCATTTGCGCGTTGGGTCGGCAAGCCGCCCAAGCGTTGCTCAAAACCAACCAGTCACTTGGAAAATTACGAGGGCAATTTCATGATTTTAATGGAATCCCTTTGATGGTAACGTACCATCCTGCGGCACTGTTACGCAACCCACATTGGAAACGCCCCACATGGGACGATATGCAAATGTTAAGAGACTACTACCACCAGCTTAACCCTTAGAATAGAGTGTCTTATGATCGCTACGGAGAATAAAATCCCTGAATTTACGCAATATGACAGCGACCCCAATGCCTTGGTAGGTAGCAACGGGCGCGTCCCACCCTACTCTCTCGAAGCAGAAATGAGTGTTCTGGGAGCCATGTTGATGGATAGCGAAGCGATCGCCAAAGCGATTGAGACGCTAGATGATTCATTTTTTTACAAACCGGCACATCGCAAAATTTTTCAGGCAATCGTCTCCCTCTATGAACGTAATGAAGAAGCGGACTTGATTACGGTTGGCAATGCCCTCCGCCAAGCAAAACAGTTTGAAAATGTCGGGGGGGCGGTCTATCTGGCAAATCTGATGGACTATGCCGTCACGCCGGCAAATATCAGCTATCACGCTAATATCGTCCATGAAAAGGGCATCTTGCGAAAGTTGATTCACGCCTCGACGGATATTATCACAGCGGCTTACGAAGATAGTGGGGATGTACAAGAGTTACTTGATGTCGCAGAGCAATCGATTTTTAATATTGCCAGCAACCGGGTCAAAAAAGGATTTATTGGCATCTCCGATATGCTAATGCAATCCTTTGAGGAGTTAGAGGAACTCGCCCGGGCACGGAAAGTCATCACCGGAGAAGCCACCGGTTTCACCGATCTAGACCGGATGACCACCGGGTTTCATCCCGGAGATTTGATCATTATTGCGGGGCGCCCTTCCATGGGAAAAACCAGTTTTGCGTTGGATATCGCCCGTTATGTGGCAATTGAAAATAAAGTACCGGTGGGATTTTTCAGTCTGGAAATGTCTAAGGAACAGCTTGTCCGGCGGATGCTTTGCGCCGAAGCACGAATTAATTTGTATTCACTGATCAGCGGGCAAATTGGCTCCGAAGGCTGGAACCGGTTGAGTCGTGCCGCCGCCGTACTGCAACAATCGCAGATTTTTATCGATGACACGGCAACCACAACCGTCTTAGAAATGCGAGCGAAAGCACGCCGGTTACAAGCGGAACATGGTAAACTTGGACTGATCATCGTCGATTATTTACAGTTGGCACATTCGCATGTCCGTTCAGAGAGCCGGGTACAGGAAGTTTCAACCATCTCGCGAGGTCTCAAAGCCCTCGCAAAAGAGCTTAATTGCCCGGTGGTGGCGCTTTCCCAGTTAAGCCGGGCTGTAGAAGCTCGCGGCGGCGACAAACGCCCGCAGTTGGCTGATTTACGGGATTCGGGGTCAATTGAACAAGATGCCGATCTGGTCATGTTCGTTTACCGTGAAGAACGCTATAACCCCGATACCCCCAACAAAGGCATTGCGGAAATTATCATTGGGAAACAACGTAACGGACCCATCGGCACCATCGAACTGGCATTTCACGGTGATTATACCCGTTTTGATAACCTGATGCGGGAAAATACCCCATTTGAAGGTTCAACGGCGCATTCGGATCGACCCCACGCCGATGGAAGCTTACCTTGGTAAACCGGAAAACCGAAAAGCAAGTGGTGAAAAAACAAAAAAATCGTCAGATTTCCAGAGAGTCGCTGGTGTGAAACATCACCAGAGGAAAGTCCGAACTCCGCAGGGCACGACGCCGGATAACATCCGGGCAGGGCGACCTGATAGATAGCGCCACAGAAAGCAAACCGCCGTTGCAATGACAACGGTAAGGGTGAAACGGAGGTGTAAGAGACCCCCAGCAGTTCTGGTAACAGGGCTGGCTCGGTAAACCTCGTCGGGAGCAAGACCAAATAGGAAGGTAGCGGTTGCCCGCCGCGCTTGACCTTCGGGTAGGTCGCAAGAGGTGCTTGGAGACAAGCATCCCAGATAAATGACTCTCCATTTTCATTGACTTAGGTCAATGAAAATTGACAGAATTCGGCTTACCGGAAATCTGACGATTTCTATTTTACTCTGAAAGGTACTTTGATAGGGTTTCTATGAAAACAAATACTTACACGCTGGGTGAAGAAATCGCTAACAGTATTACTCATGGTATCGGTGTCGCTTTAAGCATCGCGGGGTTGGTCATCTTGGTAGTATTGGGGGCAAGGTACGGAGATACATGGCAAGTGGTCAGTTTTAGTATTTACGGGAGTACGCTGGTGCTGATGTATTTAGCATCAACACTCTACCATAGTCTGCCGCAGCCCAAGGTCAAACGGATATTTAAAGTGATTGACCATTCCGCAATTTATTTATTGATTGCGGGTACATATACACCGTTTTTGTTAGTGACATTACGGGGCATATGGGGATGGTCACTTTTCGCGGTGATCTGGTCACTTGCAATTTTGGGGATCATCTTCAAATGTTTTTTTGTCTTTCGTTTCAAAAAACTATCATTAACGATCTATATCCTGATGGGGTGGATGGCGTTAGTCGCCTTGCATAAAATTATTGAAAGCATTGGTTGGGGCGGCTTTACATGGCTGGCACTTGGCGGAGTAGCGTACACGCTAGGTGTGATTTTTTACGTTTGGAAAAAATTACCTTACCATCACGCCATCTGGCATCTGTTTGTGCTGGGGGGAAGTATCTGTCATTTTTTCGCCATTTTGCGATACATCGTTGCTTATACTCCAGCATACTGAAATTAGAACTTTTGTCATTGATTTTACAGGAGTTTTATCACATGTCCTTGAATTATGATTTACCGGAAGAAGTGCGGATGTTACGAGATAGCGTGCGGGATTTTGCCGAAACTGTTATCCGCCCCCAAGCGAAAAAACTGGATGAAAACGAGGAATTTTCACCGGAATTGACTAAAGAAATGGGCGAATTGGGGCTATTTGGTTTTACGATCCCGGAAGAATATGGGGGTAACGGAATTGATTATTTGGGATATATTGTCGCGGTGGAAGAACTTGCTCGCGTGGATGGTTCGCAGGCGGCAACGGTAGCGGCGCACAATTCGTTAGGATTGGGTCCCATCTACTATTTTGGAAACGAAGCACAAAAAGAGAAATATCTACCCCAACTCTGTACCGGTGACAAACTGTGGGCATTTGGTCTGACCGAACCCAATGCCGGTTCAGATGCGGGCGGTAGTAAAACCAATGCCGTCAAAGAAGGTGATGAGTGGGTGATCAATGGCTCTAAGATTTTCATCACCAATGGGTCGGCGCCGTATTCGCTAGGGGCAACGGTGCAAACCGTCACTGGTACACGGGATGACGGCAAAAAAATATACACATGTTTTCTGGTGGAACATGGTACAGAAGGGTTTGAATCACGCACCATGCATGAAAAAATGATGTGGCGCTCCTCCTTGACTTCCGAGCTGTTTTTTACCAATTGTCGTGTCCCAGAGGATGCCATCTTGGGCAAAGCAGGTGAAGGGTTCAAATTGATGCTCTCCACGCTCGACCGGGGTCGCTTGTCGATTGCCGCCATGGGGCTTGGCTGTGCACAGGGAGCTTACGAACTGGCATTAAAATACGCTAAGGAACGGCAACAATTCGGGCGTTATATCTCCACATTTCAAGCAAATGCCTTCAAATTAGCAAATATGCGGGTCGAGATTGAAGCCGCCCGCAACATGCTGTACAAAGCCGCTTGGCTCTGTGAAAATGGGCGCGAATTTAAGGATTTAGCCGCAATGTCCAAACTTTATTGCTCCGAAGTCGCCCACCGGGTCGTTAATGATGCCTTGCAAATTCATGGAGGATACGGCTTAATGAAAGAATATGAGATCGAACGCTTCTACCGCGATCAACGCTTGCTGGAAATTGGCGAAGGCACCTCCGAAATCTTACGTCTGGTGATTTCGCGCTCCATTGGTTGCTACGATGTCGGATAATTGACATCCTCTTGATAAAACACCGGCTAAAACAACAAAACCTCACAGATGATA
>RFFQ01000089.1 GCA_003697105.1 Gemmatimonadota bacterium
GTGCAACGATTCCGCATCCAAAATAACATCGACGACGATGCCTTTGAGAAAATGAACGCCTTTATCAATTTTAAAACATGAGTTTTCCAGAGTTTTCAGCTTTTTTCCAGAGATGGCACTTTGATTATGGATATGAACGGTTTGAAAACGCCGTGGAATGAACTGATTTATACCCAACCCCGGTCACGGCAGGCTTGTGCCACCCGGCTAATGGAAATGACGTATGCCGCATCCCGCATGTAGAGGTTGCGTTTTTTCGCTAATTCACTCACGGCGAGGAAGGCAGAGGTCATTTTTACATCCAATTTGCCGAGCACTTCGTCCCGTTCCCAGAAGTAGTTCATGTTCGATTGCACTTGTTCAAAGTAACTACACGTCACACCCCCGGCATTTGCCAGAAAGTCTGGGATCATAAAAATTCCCCGTTCCGCAATGATCGCGTCCGCCTCAGGGGTGGTGGGTCCATTGGCGCCTTCGGCAATCACTTTTACTTGGGGAGATATTTTATGCACGTTATCGGCGGTGATCTGATTTTCCAGTGCAGAGGGGATCAAAATATCAACCTCTTGTTCGATCCAGGCTTCCCCGTCGAGGACTTCGTACCCCATATCTTGGGCTTTGGCTTTATCGATTCCGCCAAACCGGTCGGTGATGGTCAGTAACTTTTCCAGTTGAATTCCATCTTTACGGCGGAAGGAATACGAGCGTTGGTCTTCCTGATCCCAGCAGGAGACACAGATCACTTTACCGCCTAATTGTTCGTAGAGTTGGATGGCAAATTGCGCCACATTGCCGAAGCCTTGAACACTGGCGGTTGTGTCTTCAGGACGGATGCCAAGTTCGCGCAATGCCTCTCGGAGGGTGAAAATCACTCCGAAACCGGTGGCTTCCTTGCGCCCGAGCGAACCCCCCATTCCGACCGGCTTACCGGTGATAAAACCGGGATACTTTGCGCCGTGAATCGCTTCGTATTCGTCCAACATCCAGAGCATATGTTGGGCGCTGGTCATCACGTCTGGGGCGGGCACATCGGAAAGCGGCCCCACATTTTTCGCAATTTGGCGCACCCAACCGCGACAGAGGAGCTCCTGTTCCCGCATACTCATGTTATGTGGATCGCAAATCACGCCTCCCTTACCGCCGCCCAGAGGAATATCCACTACGGCGCATTTCCAAGTCATCCACATGGAGAGGGCACGCACGGTATCAATGGTCTCTTGTGGGTGAAACCGGATACCCCCTTTGCTGGGTCCACGGGCGTCATTATGTTGGCACCGGAACCCCCGAAAAACCTGGGTGGTGCCATCATCCATCCGTACCGGAATGCTAAAATGATATTCTCTAAGGGGGTACCGCAACAGGGCACGCGTAGCGGCATCCAAGTCCAAAATATCGGCAACCTGATCAAACTGCTTCTGTGCCATTTCAAATGGATTAAACGATGAAGTGCTCATGGCTCACCGCCTTTCTGCGAAAATGTGAAAAATAGGGTATAGGATACTTTATGGTAAAACATAGATAACACGTTATTTTTGATAAAGTTACGTTTTTAGATTCGGTTTCATTTAGCCGATGCTGGAATCTACTATAAAGTATCTCGAAGGTCAAGCCTTTTTTGGATAAACAGGTCTAAAAAACGATTAGGTATTGCTACCGTCCCATAATTAAGTGGATAAAAGATTCCGGTTATCGAAATTTTCATTGACAAACCCTTTTTTTTGCATAATATACCTTATATTTGACAAGCACCTCTCACCGGTGAGAGGCTTGTCTGAGGGCTAATTTGTTATTTTTGCACTATTTATTTTAGGAGGTTTTATCATGTCGGATTATGTGGCTCAACTCATGGCAGATGTCAAGGCAAAGAACCCGGCAGAACCGGAGTTTCATCAAGCAGTGGAAGAGGTTGCCGAGTCATTGGCTCTTGTTTTAGAAAGACATCCTGAATATCGTGCCGCTAAAATTCTGGAACGCATTATTGAACCGGAACGGGTGATTATGTTCCGTGTTCCGTGGATGGATGATCGGGGTGAGATTCAGGTGAACCGGGGCTTCCGGATTGAAATGAACAGCGCCATCGGACCCTACAAAGGGGGCTTGCGGTTTCACCCTTCGGTAAATTTGGGTATCTTAAAATTTTTGGCTTTTGAGCAAGTGTTTAAGAACAGTTTAACCACTCTACCCATGGGCGGTGGTAAAGGTGGTTCGGATTTTAATCCGAAAGGCAAGAGTGATAACGAAGTCATGCGCTTCTGCCAAGCCTTCATGAGTGAGTTATTCCGGCATATCGGACCTAACACAGATGTTCCGGCGGGTGATATTGGTGTTGGTGGCCGGGAAATCGGTTATCTCTACGGAATGTATAAAAAATTGCGGAATGAATTCACCGGCGTGTTGACCGGTAAAGGCTTGAACTGGGGCGGTAGCCTGATTCGCCCTGAAGCGACCGGTTATGGCGCGGTTTATTTTGCCGCCAATATGCTGGAAACCCGCGGTGAAACGCTGGAAGGCAAGGTTTGCTTGGTCTCCGGTAGCGGTAACGTGGCACAGTACACCACAGAAAAGATTTTAGACCTCGGTGGTAAAGTTGTCACGTTGTCCGATTCCAACGGCTACATCTATGATGAAGAAGGCATTGACCGCGATAAGTTAGCCTATGTGATGGATTTGAAGAACAATCGCCGCGGACGGATTAAAGAATACGCCGAAAAATATTCGAGCGCCGTTTACACACCGGTAGAAGCCGGTCAAGATTACAACCCGCTTTGGAATCACAAAGCCGATTGTGCCTTCCCAAGCGCAACCCAAAATGAAATCAATGGGAAAGATGCCCAAAACTTGCTCAATAATGGGGTATATGTGGTTTCGGAAGGTGCCAACATGCCGACGACTCCGGACGGGGTGAATCTGTTCCTCGAAAATGGTATTCTTTACGGTCCGGGTAAAGCCGCTAATGCCGGTGGTGTGGCGGTTTCCGGGTTGGAAATGTCACAAAATAGCCTGCGCCTTAGCTGGAGCCGCGAAGAAGTCGATCAACGCTTGCATACCATTATGAAGAACATCCACCGTGCCTGTGTGGAAGCCGCCGAACGCTTCGGTACCCCGGGCAATTATGTCAACGGGGCGAACATCGCTGGTTTCCTCAAAGTGGCGGATGCCATGCTGGATCAAGGTCTGGTGTAAGGGTTACCCCCATAATTGCGGAATCGACCTATAAAAAACAGGCGTATCTCACAGAGATACGCCTGTTTTTTTGTTCAAAGCATTTACCTTAGATTATCGATCTACCCACAAGTGACTTAAATAACCCACAACTGCCGCTGCATAGTAAGGGACGCCAATCTCATGGATGTTTTCCGTGAGTAAAATTGGGACTACCAGTAGGGGTAAGGGGATCAAAAATGCGGTTGAAAGCCGGTGCGTAAAACCCCGGTGTTTCAACAACGAGATGACCAAAATGCCAACCCCAATCCATGCCGCGATTTCATAATAGTGAAGCACAATCAAGGTAATATCCAGTACCAATACGATGCTATAAATCACTTTTTGGGAGGTACTGGTAATATCCACATCAGGAAAGAGCGCCCCTAAATAGCAACAGATAAAACAAACCGGCAATTGCCACATCTGGTGGAGGATCGAGTTAAGGTCTGTGCCAAACCGGTAGTAATACCACGCCCCGATGGGGATCAACGCCAGCCCAAACCATAACACGCCTGCCCGAGAATGTGCCTTAAATCCACCCATAGCTTATGCCCTAACAAATTGCTTACCGGGCAATGCCTTCACGACCCCTTTAAGTTCCAGCGCGAGAAGTGTGCCCAACACGTGGTGAGTGGGTTTAGCCACCGTCTTGGCGAGGCGGTCAATATGGAGCGGTGTTTCGGATAATGCTTGATAAACCTCCAGTTCACTACCGGTTAAAGGGGGAAGATGCTTTTCGGAGGCAGTCGCTGATGGGGGTGATGTGGTGGCAGCGTTGGCGGAAGGCAACAAATACGGATTCAAACCTTCCAGAATATCCTGCACTGTTTCCACCAATTTTGCACCATTTTTGATCAAGCGGTTGGAGCCTTGGCTAGTCGCGGAATGGATCGGTCCTGGCACGGCGAACACATCTTTACCTTGTTCAATCGCGTAATCCGCCGTGATGAGTGCCCCACTTTTGATCCGTGCCTCGGGGACTAAGACTCCCAAACTCATACCACTGATGATCCGGTTCCGCATGGGGAAATTCATCGCTGTGGGTTGGGTCCCTAGCGGCAATTCTGAAATGAGCGCTCCATTTTCGATGATCCGGGGCACTAAATCCGCATTATCTGGAGGGTACACCACATCCACCCCACAGCCCAATATCGCTAAAGTACGCCCGCCAGCATTTAGTGCGCTTTCATGGGCGACACGGTCAATTCCGCGTGCCATGCCACTGATGATGGTTAGACCGTGTTGAACAAGCTCTGTGGTTAGGTGTTGCGTGACGGTTTTGCCATATACGGATGCCGCGCGAGGTCCTACAACTCCTATAGCGACCTCGTCTTCCGCTGTTAATGTGCCTCGGACGAATAGGAGCGCCGGGGGATCGTAAATTTTGTGAAGAGGTTTGGGGTAAGTGTCACAGCGATAGGTGATTAGCTGGATATCCTGCGCTGCCATCTGTTCAATTTGCCGCTTCACGGAATCGGGGTTGTGTTTGGCGATAATCGCCTGAGCGGTTTTACGATCCATGCGGGGCAGGCGGCTGATCTGTTCGAGCGATGCCTCCAACACGGCTTGTGGCGACCCGAACGCCTCCACCAACTGGCGGAGCCGGACGGACCCCACTCCGTTGATCGAACGCAACATAAGCCATGCCTGTAATTCCGTGGATGTCATGCGGTTTCGCTCGCTGGGGGGATGGAATTTAACTGCCGGATTATTTCGTACAGCATCGGTTTTGTTCCGTGACCGGTCACGGCGGAGATCGGAAAGACTGGCAGGTTTCCGAAATCCGGCGGAGCATAATCTGCCGGTAAAATATCCATTTTATTGAGGGCGATGAGTGCCGGACGTGCTAATAATTCTGGGCGATATTCTCGTAATTCTGTTTGCAGAATATTAAAATCGGCTTGAGGGTCTTCGGTACTGCCGTCAATCACGTAAATCAGGAGTTTGGTACGCTCAATGTGGCGTAAAAAATCCAGACCTAGACCCTTGCCTTCATGTGCGCCTTCGATCAGTCCGGGAATATCTGCCATGACAAAGCTTTGTACCCCATCTAGGGTGACATACCCCAAGTTGGGCACGAGGGTCGTGAACGGGTACGCTGCCACTTTGGGGCGGGCAGAAGAGAGGCGCGATAGCAACGTGGATTTTCCGGCATTAGGATGCCCCACTAACCCTACATCGGCAATGGTTTTTAGCTCCAAGATGATGTCCAGTTCTTCACCGGGTTTGCCGGGTGTTGCTTTGCGCGGTACTCGATTATTGGCGGTTGCAAATCGGGCATTGCCAAGCCCACCCTTCCCACCTTTGGCAATTACACAGCGGGCATCCGGTGTTGTTAAATCGGCTAAAATTTCATGGGTTTCCGCGTGGCGTACCACGGTGCCTTGAGGCACCCAGATGATCGTATCTTCACCGGCTTTGCCAAATTTATCACTGCCTTGACCGTGTTGGCCTCGTTTTGCCTCGTAACGGCGGCGATAGCGATGATCGCGGAGAGTGTTCATGTTGGGGTCCACGGCCACGATGATGTCACCGCCTTTCCCGCCGTCACCGCCATTGGGACCGCCGTGGGGCACATGTGCCTCCCGCCGGAACGAAATACACCCGTTGCCCCCGTCACCCGCTTTAATATGTAAGGTTGCAATATCAACAAACATTTGTAAATCTCCCAACAATCCGCGAATGATGGGAATCATCCCCGAATAACCACAACATACCGGACAACCCCATGTGGGCTAGCTGGAGCTACCGAACAACCCGGAAGCCAAAATTGGCATATTTTAGATTCGCATTGAGCCCGTACCGGTAGGCGGTTCGTACCCACCGCACATTATTATCATACGCGCCACCGCGCAGAATATGGACATTGGCATTTTTCCCGGCAGCTACCGGATTTTTCACCGGCGCATTATCCGCCCGCGTACGGAATGCATGAACATCCCACGAGTCCAGACACCACTCCCACACATTGCCGCTCATATCATACAAGCCAAGAGCGTTGGGCTTTTTTTGCCCGACCGGGTGGGTTTTCCCGTCACTGTTTTTATCAAACCAAGCGTATTGATCCAGTTGGAGGGAATCCGATGTGCCCGCCCACTGTTGGCGCTTGCCACCGCTCCGTGCCGCATATTCCCACTGGGCTTCGGTTGGAAGTTGGTAGCCGTAAAACCGGCAAAATTCGTAGGCGCCGTACCACGTGACCATCACGACTGGATACTGTTCATAACCCGGCTGAGGAATCCAGCCGTCTTCAGTTTTCCGCAGACCCCATTCGTGCGGCTCCACTAATTTTTGTCCCGAATATTTGCTATCCTTAACAGAATCCGAACCGTATTCATTCAAAAATGCGGCATACTGGTGATTAGTGATTTCGTACGCGCTGATCTCAAATCGATCCAGCTCAACTTCGTGTACCGGTTTTTCCCAAAACAGTCCACCGCCCCGGATATCGCCCATCTGGAATGATCCGGCAGGTACTGGGACAAATTGAATCCCTGTGCGGGAATCCAGAATAGGGGTGGGGGGAGATTGTGCGAAAAGTGTCGTTGTCCCACCAGCCAACCACAGTATGATGAATATCCACTTGTGTTGTATCATATATCTGTGTGATTCTCCAAAAATTAAGGCAATTAATTGATTGCAGAATGTACCAAAAAATATGGATTCCCGCAAGCGTGAAATTCGGACACTTTCCATCCGTTAAGGTTGGGTAACCCGGTTTTGTGGATGATCGACCCGAAGGGTTTGGCAAATCCTTAGGGTTTTAAATCGACAAACTAAGCTCAGATTTGCTTATAATACCTTGTAACCACATTGCGCATGTCAGGTATCAATAACGGGTAAAACGGAAGTTCATTTTTTAGCTTTAAGCCCGTTAACGTTTATAACTAGCTGGTAGATAATAACTTAATTTTCTATCTGTTCCTTATGGGATGTAAGGTACGTTCTTTCGGGCGTATCGGGTAGCACGTGGTCTAAGGTTATGCGGCGGTTTTCAAAGCGGCTTGACGCCTTGCTTTGGGGGCTGTAGATTTACCTCTTTCATTTTAGGGAAGGTTTTTTTATTTTATGTGCCCGCTGAATTTTGGATTTGATGAAACTGCCGGATTTTGTCATTACCGGATGGTAACATGTCATTGTAAACGAAGAGATAGTCATGGTTAGATATCGATGGGTGTTTTGCTGGATGTTCATCTTAGGGTGGGGGTGGGGGCAACATGACCTCACCCATGCCCAATATTTTGGTAAAAATAAAATTCAGTACACCCAGTTTGACTGGAAGGTCATGGAAACCCCCCATTTTGATATTTTTTACTACGAAACCGAAAGTGAATTGGCAGAAATGGCGGCGGCAATTGCCGAATCTGCCAACAAAAAGCTCTCCGCCATATTCCGCCACCATTTAACCCGCCGTATTCCGCTTATTATTTACAGTACGCACAACGATTTTCAACAGACCAATACCTCGCCCTATTTCATACCGGAAAGTACCGGTGGTTTTACGGAATTTGCCAAAGGGCGAGTGGTTTTGCCTTATAACGGTTCCTATTTTGATCTGAAGCACGTCCTGACCCACGAGTTGGTGCATGTCTATCAACTGAATATTTTACATGATCTGCAAAAAACGCACCCGCGCCTCAAAATGACCTACCCGCCATTGTGGTTTATTGAAGGGATGGCGGAAGTCTTTAGTGAGGATTGGGATACGGAAGCGGATATGATCTTGCGCGATTTGGTACTCTCCCAAAATCTACTTCCCATCCCGGAAATCTGGCGTATCAGCGGTTCTTATCTGATGTACAAGCAAGGGCAATCCATCTTGACATATATCGCGCAACACTATGGGGAAGATAAAATTGTGCAGATGTTACGGGATTGGTGGAAAGTGAAGGATTTTGAGGAGGCGGTGCCATTGGCGCTGGGTATCTCCTTGGTGGAACTCAGCCGCCAATGGATGTATGCCCTTCAGAAGACGTATTATCCGGTGCTGGAGAGCCGAGATACCCCTGACCAAACCTATACGCGCCTCGCGTTTGAAGGTTTTTTGAATTACCGCCCGGCAGTGGTGCCGGATACCACGCAACTTCGCTTCTGTTTTGGTTCCAATCGAGATGGTTTCCCCGGAATTTATTATTTGGAAGGCAGTGAACCGTTGAGCAAACCCAAACGGCTTATCAAAAGTGGGCAGTCTGCCCGGTTTGAATCGCTTCATTTGCAACGGAGTTCCATTGATGTTAATGCTGCCGAACAACTGGTTTTTGTTAGCAAAAGTGGGGAACGAGATGCGCTCTATATCTATGATATTCCAAATCGGGAAATACGGTGGCGAGCGGAATTTGATAGCCTAATTGCCCTCTCTTCGCCGGCGTGGTCGCCGGATGCGTCCCGTATTGTGTTTAGTGCTCTGAACAATGGGGGCATGTCGGATTTATATATGGTAACGGTATCCGACCAACACCTGACGCAATTGACCCATGATGTGTATCATGACCGGCATCCCCGGTGGAGTCCCGATGGGCGGTGGATTGCGTTCAGTTCCGACCGTAATCCGTGGGGCGATCAAGGGGCATATAATATCTACCGGTATGATGTGGAACAGGGGGATATTCAACCGCTCACTGCCGGAAACCACATTGATAATTACCCAGATTGGCATCCAAATGGGGATTATTTGGTTTATAATTCGGATCGAGATGGTATATTTGACCTCTATTTAGTGGATTTAGCCGGAAATACGATACCGGTTACCCGCACAACGACCGGCTTTTCCGATCCGCGCTGGACGGCTGATGGGCGCTCGTTGGTTGCCTCGGCGCTGGTCAATCACCGTCCGGCATTGTTTTGGATTGAAACCCCCGATTCCTTGTTTCAGCAACTCGGTTTCCGCCGGGACATCGGGGATACCATGACGGTAACTATGCCGGATTCTTACGCCGTCTGGCAGCCGCAACGAACACAGGGGGAGTATGTCGAACGAGATTATAAACCCCGTTTTACGATGGATATTTCGAGTTCTACCATTGCTTTTGATTCCGATTTGCGCTTCGGCGGTGGCTCGGTGCTGGTATTTACCGATATGCTGGGGAATCATCAGTTAGGTCTGGTGTTAAGCAACAATTCGGGTGAGATGGGTACCTTTTTCAAAAATTTTGATGCGTGGGTTGGATATACCAACCTGGCCAACCGGATGAATTACACCATCGGGGGATTTCATTTTTACGATGAGTACCAAGAACCGCGAAATTTTGAAGACGTCGGCAGTTACGCCGAACGTCAATATGGCGGTATGGTTGCCCTCACATACCCCTTTTCCCCGTTCCGGCGGGCGAGTTTGACGACCCTTCTGCGCCGGACAGAGCAGGATTATTACATCATTAACGATCATAAAAACGCTTTTTTAACATCGCTTTTTTTGAATTATACGAAAGATACGTCATTGATGTTTTACGGCACGGCTGGACCGGTTGATGGCTCGCGTTACAGCTTCTCTGTCGGGCACACCATCGATTTTGATGATGTCCAATTGGGATACACCACATTTGTCGCAGATGCCCGGCGATATTTTCGATTGGGTACTCGAAGTTGTTTTGCCACCCGAACCTTAGGGTTGTTCAGCACCGGTGATAACCCCGAATATTACCGCATTGGCGGTTCATGGACATTGCGTGGCTATGATTGGCGTTCGTTAGAAGGAACAAAAATTATATTGCTCAATAATGAAGTCCGGTTTCCGGTACTGAACCGCCTGCTACTCGGATTCCCAATGGGTACGCTAGAATTGCCCGGCACAGAAGGCGCTATTTTTTTTGATATGGCGTATCTCGGTGAAGAAAAATTCCAAGCGCCCCTAGGTAGTTTCGGCTTGAGTTTTCGCTTGAATTTAGGTATAGTACTACGTTTAGATGTTGCCAAAAAGACGGATTTCGACCGAATTTCGCGCGAAACCGTAACCCAGTTCTTTTTTGGTTATGATTACTAAGGGTGGAGGTGTCAGGATTGGGGAGCATCTGTGTTCTTCAGCCCTAACCCCTTTTCCTTTACACTTAACCTTGGAGAACACTTCAGAATGGAGACTGTACAATGGTATCTTAAAGAGATCGACCCAGACCGGATTCCGCAATTAATCACCGGTGAGATTCCACCGGTCGTCGCACATTTGCTCGCCGGACGGGGAATTACGACGATTGAAGAAGCACAGCGATTCCTGAATCCGTCCCTTTCGGATTTGCATAGCCCCTATTTTTTGCTCGATTTAGACCGGACGGCAAAGCGTATTCAGCAATACCAAGATTCCGGGCAGACGGTACTCGTCTATGGGCATGATGATGTGGATGGGATCACCAGTACGCTGGTTATTGTCGAGACCTTGCGTTTGTTGGGGATTCCGGCAAAAACGTTTATCCCAAACCGGATGTCTGATGATTATAAACTAAGTACGGAGGTTTATGAGCAGTGTCGGAATGAAAATATCCCGTTGGTCATTGCCATTGATAATGGTATTACCAGTGTGGATGAAGTCGCGTATGGCAACCAAATCGGGGTAGAGACGATCATCATTGATCATCATATTTGCCCGAATCCATTACCGCCGGCATTTGCAATAGTGAACCCGCTTCGACCCGGCTGCCCTTACCCGTTTAAAAAATTGGCGGCCGTGGGTTTGGCGTATAAACTGGCACAGGTACTCTTAAAAGCACCGCCATACCAGCAGGCGCTGGAAACCCTGCTCGAGCTGGTGGTATTGGGGACGGTTTCGGATAAAGTACCTTTACTCGATGAGAATCGGTTGTTCACCTATTTTGGGTTGCAAAAATTAGCGCAAACACAACGCCCAGGATTGAAGTATCTGGTCGAACAGTTTCACATCCGTCCAGAAGACACTTCAATTGAAAAAGTGGCATCCCGCATCATTCCGTTATTGACCTCCGGGCGTACCGGAGACGGTCAGCATCATGGATACCAACTGTTGGTAGAAACGGATGAGATTGAAATCCGTAAATTGTATGCCCTATTGAGCCAGATTTCGCACCAATGGCGGGAGGAATCCTCCCAAGCAACCCTATCGGCGGTAAAACGGGTTGAACAATTAGATTTGCTGGATGAAAAGATCATCATTGTCGTCGACCGGAATTTGCCGATCTCCTATTTGGGCAAATGCGCCGCCAAACTTAAAGCTCGTTTTGATCGTCCGGCAATTGTGATGAGCTACAAACGGGATCACGCCGTGGGAGAAGCCCGTTCGATTGAGGGTTTTGATCTGGTAGCGGCATTCCGCCACTGCGAAGATTTGCTGATCCAGTACGGTGGGCACAAACCGGCGGCAGGCTTCTCGATTCCGTTTGAAAATATTTCTGCGTTTCAGGAACGGATGTTTGAATACGCCGATCAGATGCTGGATTGGGAAGAGTTGCAACCCGTCATTGAAGTGGATGCCGAACTCCCCGTGGATGACATTACACCCGATCTTATTCGATGGATTGCTCGATTTGAACCCTTGGGTTCCGGGAACCCGGTACCAGTCTTTTACGCCGAAAATGTGCCGTACGACCCGGTTTCTCTGCCGGGCTATGCCGGTCGAAGCGGAACCGTGCTTATGCGAGCGTCCGGGTCGATTTTCGAGCAATTGCTCCAGCTACCTGCTGGTGGGAAAATCGATCTGGTGTTTACCCTAGACTTAGAATCGCCAGATTCTCCGACCATCGAGGTGAAAGATTTTACGGAAGCCGGTGCGGATCGAGAAACATTGGTGTGACTGTCCGGGAGCCATTCTGGAACTCATGAGGGTTTGTCTTGACTCGTGCTCAACCGAAAGAGGAATGATCTGAGTCCCCACAATCCCGCAAAAATCAATAAGGTGACGGTACCACATCCGGCTAAATGCCATAGGGTGGACTCAATATAACGTCCGGCGGCATATCCCCCCAACATGGCGATCCCGCTGATTCCGCCGATCTCCAACAGGGATTTAAAGGGCAATACCTGCCAAAACGAGACCTTTAGGGCCTTGCATACCCAGATCAAATAGACCAGCACTTGTAAATAGGTGGAAATCACCACCGCCCAAGCGGGTCCAGTACTGCCCCAATGTTGCACCAGCCATAATCCTAGCAGGAAATTGAGGATTAGATCGCCCAGCGAGGCGTAAAAAATCGGTTTGGTATGTCCGGCGGCGAGTAAAATAGAAGAGACAAATAGCGCTCGCAAGGGAATCAGTAACAGAAAGATACGGAAATAGTGGGCACTCTCGCGGTAGCTTTCAGAGAAGAGGAGCACCATCACGTCTTCCGCACAGACCAGAAACACGGCAAATACCGCAAAGAGAATCAGAGCAAGTTTGCGGATGCCATTATGCCAGATGTGCCGTACTGTCGCGGAATCCCCTCTCCCCAGTAATTGACTAAACTCTGGGATCACCACCGCCGCCACCGAGGAGACCAAAATACCGATAAACGGAATCTCAAAGCTGCCGTTACTGTAAATGGCAAATTCCGTGGCACTGAAGAAGGCGGCAACTAGCAGGGCATTGGTGTTGTGGGCGAGAATCCCAACCATTTCGGTTAGTGCTACCGGCACGGCATAACGCAGTTGGCGGGTGAGAAGGGCAATATTGATCCCCAGATGAGGTTTACCCAGCACCCGCAGGGTTTGGCTGAGGAAGAGCACCAACTTAAAACTGACAGCCACACCAAGCCCAACCAATGCCCAATACACCGATTGCGTTTGGGAGACCAGCACCCACAGGAGCAGGAGGGCAAGACTACTACTGATAAGGGATACCCCTAGGATTAGTTTTTGCCGGTTGAGGCTGATAAACAGGGGTTCGGCGAAGGAAACCAGCACTCCACTGAAGACATACAGCGCAAACACCCGGAGCAACGGGATCACCTCGGGACGGTGGACGCCCCGCCCGAACGGCTCACTGCCCCAAAAGAAGATCAACGCGCCTAAGAGTGCCAGCACGCCTAAACATTCGAGGGTTTGCCAAATAAAACGGAGTTGAGCGTCACCTTCCAACCGGACATAAAAAAAGAGAATACTTGCCGGAATGCCAATGGTGAGAAACGGAAATGCGGTACGGTAAATCAGCAAGACATACTGAAAATTACCGTAATCGGCTTTATCCAATAGGCGGCTTAGCAGGACTGCCACCAAAAGCAAACTTAGGCGGTTGATCGCACGGGCACTACCCAATATGCCGATGCGGCGGGTTAGGGTACTCATTCCACGTGTTGGATGCAGTCAAGCATTTGCTGGTGTAGTTGGGGGTTGGCGGCGACGATGTTTCCGGTGTGCAGAAAATGTGGGCTGCCGCTCATCTCGGTAACGATGCCGCCAGCTTCTTTGACAATTAGCGTCCCCGCGGCAATGTCCCACGGATAGAGGTTAAATTCCCAAAACCCATCCAGACGCCCACATGCTACATGTACCAGATCGAGTGCGGCGGAGCCTGCCCGGCGCATATCCGAACAAATGTTAAACAATGCCCGGAACACTTTTAGATAGTGATCAAAAATTTGAGGTTTCCGGAAGGGAAACCCCGTCGCAATCAACGACATCTGTCGCTCCGCGGTCTGGGTCACCTGAATTGGTTTCCCATTGAGGAATGCCCCCTTCCCTTTTTCCGCCGTAAATAGCTCATCTCGGACCGGATCATACACCACACCTAAAATTAACTCCTGTTCATACTGTAACGCAATGGAGACACAATACATTTGATAACCATGAATGTAATTTGTGGTACCATCCAGCGGATCGATAATCCAGCAGTAAGGTGAATCGGTGGTGCTTTGCTCAGATTCTTCTGCGAGTACACCAAACGTGGGAAATCGATCCGCCAACAGACTCAATATGGCTTTTTCTGCGGCGATATCGATTTCGGTGACAAAATCCCGCGCTTGTTTGTGAATGATTTCCGTGTACTGGAGCTTTTCACGTTGCGTTTGCAACACTGCCCCGCCCGCTTTTGCGGCATTGATTGCGGCTTCTAACATTGTCTCCCTCTTTAAATTAGTTGTTTTTTATCAATAAGTTACAGTAATATTAATTTTTCACCGCTTGCTTAAGCTGTCGCACACGTGTTTGATCCACCGGGTTTAAGGTTATTCCATCAATTTTCAAGGCAGTCCCGACAATCGCCCCGTCCGCGATGGCGAACGTATCTCGTGCGGTGTTGGGGTTGACGCCGCTACCCACCAGCACCGGCGCCTGAGGCAGAACCGATTTAATGTCTTGGACGTGGTCCAGATTCGTTGATTGACCGGTTCCACTGCCCGTAATGATCAACGCATCCGCCATTCCTCGCAGAAATGTATCTTTTGCGATAGTAACCAAATCCATGGATCCGATTGGGAAGGCGTGTTTGACCATCACATCCGCCAAGATTGCCACGTTGTTGGCATCAAGTTGGTTACGGTAGCGCAATGTTTGGTGTGCCTTTCCTTGTAGTATTCCTTGATCGGCGACCATTGCCCCCGTATGGACATTTACGCGGATGAATTGGCTGTGGGTCATGGCGGCGATTGCCAGAGCCGCTTGAGCATCGTTCCGCAGGACATTGATCCCAATCGGGATGGTTTCCACAATTGCTTTTACCGCCAACGTGACGCGGGTCATGGCGGCGATGGTGTGGGGTTCGACCTGTGCCGGGTAAAACGGGTAATCGCCGTAATTTTCAATGATGATTCCATCGATACCTCCGTTTTTCAAGGCTTCGGTATCACGGAGAGCATGATCGATCACGGTTGTCATCGAACCACGATAATTCGGGCTACCGGGTAAGGGATGGAGGTGAATCACCCCGATTAGGGGTTTATGGTTTGGAAAAAGTTCGGTAAATCGGGTACTCATTATGTTCTCCTTATTAACTGAAAACTCTGGAAAACTCATGTTTTAAAATTGATAAAGGCGTTCATTTTCTCAAAGGCATCGTCGTCGATGTTATTTTGGATGCGGAATCGTTGCAC